>JAHQVI010000086.1 GCA_019634405.1 Hyphomicrobiales bacterium | reverse complement strand
TATGCGGAATGGACGAGTTATCGCTTGCCGACTGAATTCGAATGGGAACAGGCAAGCGAAGCCGTGCGCGAAGAAGGGCAATTCCTGAAAGACGGGAAGTTCAAAGCGCCAGCTCCTGCAAAAGGCGATGGTCTGTTGCAAATGTTTGGCGGTGTCTGGGAATGGACGGCGAGCCCATATGTTGCATATCCAGGCTATCGCTCTCCCGAGGGCGCCATTGGCGAGTATAATGGCAAGTTCATGTCGTCACAGATGGTGTTGCGCGGCGGCTCCTGCGCCACGCCGGAAGGCCACGCACGCCGCACCTATCGCAATTTCTTCCCGCCCCATGCGCGCTGGCAGTTTGCCGGTCTGCGCCTCGCGCGCGATGTGTAAATAATTCATGCGCGTGGGGCCCTGTTGGCCTATGTTGCAGGCAGAATTCACCGCCTGGAGACTTTCACAATGAATGTTCATGAAAAAGAAATGGAAGCCGTTGGCGTTTCGCCGGGCTTTAACCTGCCGGATCCTGCAACCTTACCGTCTTTGAAAGGCAAGGTTTCAGATGCGGAGTGGCGCTTGCGGTGTGATCTTGCGGCGACCTACAGGCTGACTGCGCGCTATGGCATGACCGATATGATCTTCACCCATATCTCATGCCGCCTGCCGAGCGACGGTGGGAAAGAGCGTTTTCTGCTTAATCCGTATGGTGTCTTTTTTGAGGAAATGACGGCGTCATGTTTGCTGACGGTTGATATTGACGGACAAGTGGTCGGCGACACGCCTTATTTTTCCAATCCCGCGGGCTTCACCATTCACAGCGCTCTGCATATGGCGCGTGAAGACGCCCATTGCGTTCTGCATGTGCATTCACCTTATGGCGTCGCTGTCTCCGCGCAGCAGGGCGGGCTGAAACGCTACACCCAATTTGCGATGATCGTGCATGACGACATCGCCTATCACGACTATGAAGGCATCGCGACGGACCTCGATGAGCGTGAGCGTCTGGTCAAGGACATCGGTTCGCACAGCTTCATGATTCTGAAAAATCACGGCACGCTGACCGTCGGTCAGAATTGTGCGACCGCGTTTATGCGCATGTATTTCTTGGATCAGGCGTGCAAGGCGCAAATCCTCGCGCAGTCGGATACCAAAGAACCGATGGAAGAGCCGCCTGCGATGGGCGCCAAAGTTCTACAACAGGGATCACCGGCGTTTATCCCCGGCATTGGCGACAATCTCGCCTGGCCCGGTCTCTTGCGGAAACTCAACCGCGAAAACCCCGGATACGATCAGTAGAAGTTATTTCTGCGCTTTAAGATATTCGATGATCGCTGCCCGCTTATCCGGATTGCGCTCGCCGACATAGGCCATGCGATTGCCGCGGATGAACGTGCTGGGGCGTTCGATATAAGCGTCGAGATTCTCGTCGTTCCAGGTAATGCCTGCGTCACGCATAGCCTGGGAGTAGGCAAAACCTTCCTGTTGCGCCGCCTTGGCGCCGTAAATGCCGAACAGGTTCGGACCTGCGAGCTGGATTTTACCCTTCGGCGTGTTCGGGTCGGCAACAGAATGACAGACTGCACAGGGGCGGTAGGCCCGTTCCGGGTCGATCGGTTCCGGCGCAGCTTCGGCCACTTTCTCCGCCGCAGCCGATGTTGCTGTCTCGCCATTGCTCACTTTTTCTGATGCGGACGCTGCGCTTTTGCTGTCGCTGGCCGTTTTCTCACCCCCGCAGGCCGCCATTAACAGAGCTGCGATTAGTACTACAATCCGAGACATCGCTGTTTCCTTCCCTCACTTGATCCGCCAGTGAGCGCTACCATGTTCGGGAAACGGCGGAAACCCTGCGGATCGACGCCCGCAAATTCGGGCTTGCATCCCGCGAGCGGTTCTAGTACGCGAACGCCCACGCCCCTATAGCTCAGCTGGTAGAGCAACTGATTTGTAATCAGTAGGTCCGCGGTTCGAGTCCGTGTGGGGGCACCATTTTCTGGAAAATTTAGTTTGAGCTTAAGTAACGGCGGATTGCGTTTTGAACTGAGGCTTATCCCAACTCCGCGTTGCCAGAATATTCTCTAGCCGGTCCATGGCGTCCCAGACATCGGTGAAGCGAACATAGAGTGGGGAGAAGCCGAAGCGCATAGCGTCGGGCGCGCGGAAATCTGCGATGATGTTATCTGCGATCAGCGCCTGAACGATTGCATAGCCGTTTTCGTGGAGCAGGCTGACATGCCCGCCGCGATTTTCGCCGATGCCCGGTGAGATCGTGGGAAGGTCCATCTGCGCAGCGCGGGCAACACAGAGATCGCCAAGGGCGCGCGCTTTTGCGGCGGCTATGCGCATCTCGATGGCGTCAAAAACATTGAGTGCGCCAGAGAGCGCCGACAGCGACAGGATCGGCGGGGTGCCCGCAGAGAAACGCGCGGCGTTGTCTTTGGGGCTGTAGCGGCTGGTAAACTCAAAAGGCGAGGCGTGACCCATCCAGCCGGAGAGGGGCGACGTTAGCTCTGCGGCAACATCACTTTTGACATAAACAAATGCAGGCGCGCCGGGTCCTCCATTGACGTATTTATAGGTGCAACCGGTGGCGAGGCGAGCGCCGGCTGTTTTCAGATCAACGTCAATAACACCTGTTGCATGGCTCAAGTCCCAGACAATAACGCCGTCTGACTGTTGTGCGATTTGTTCGTGTTCGGACATATCGACGACTGTCGCTGTGCGATAATTGACCACACTTTTAACAAGCACGCCGCCATGCTCTGCGAGGGCGGCGGCGCCTTCACCAGCTTTTGCGCGGATGAGCTTAACACCGACAAGGTTCCCCAAGCCCTCAATAATATATTGATCGGTAGGAAACTCGTCTTCTTCAACAATGAGTGTGTCAGAGTTTTTCGCGAGGGGCAGCGCCGCTGCTGCGAGCTTGAACAGGTTGATCGAAACGCTGTCGCAGACGATGACATCCTGCGGCTCGGCGCCGATCAGGCGTGCGATACGGCCGCCCGCTTTAAGAGGAAGGTCCATCCATCCGGCGTCGTTCCATGACCGGATCAAGCCATTTGCCCACTCTTGGCCTGAGGCGCCAGTGACAGCCGCAAGCGCTGATTTTGGCGCCGGGCCAAGGGAGTGACCGTCGAGATAAAGCATCCCGTCCGGCAAATGAAACCTGTCTCGCACCGACGCCAACGGGTCGTCGCGATCAAGGGTGGCCGCTGCGTCGCGGCTTGCTGGAATTGAATAGTTCATCATCGTGGTGAAGTCTGCTCTATTGCCGCTCAAAGCGCCAGCCGTGAAGCGCTGGCAAATTCACGCGAAGCTGAGGACTGATCAATGCGTTTTCTGTTGCTGTTCATGATCGGCTGTATGGCCCTGGTGGGATGCGGTAATCGTGATGATGTGAGAGAAGAAACATCAACCAAAGAGTCGAATGCATCAGCGCCGGACCTAATGTCATGGGCTGACTTGACGGATCGAGCGCTGCCTGAGCCGACGATTGAGCTAACGATTGGCGGTGGAGATACCGATGTCGTCGATCTTTGGCTGCCGGAAGGCGACGGGCCGCATCCGGTTGTGCTTATGGTCCATGGCGGTTGCTGGCAAAAAGCGATCGCCGACCGGACATTGATGAACTATGCCGCAGAAGAATTGAGGCAGAACGGCTTTGCGGTCTGGAATGTTGAGTATCGCGGCGTCGACGAATCGGGCGGTGGGTATCCCGGAACTTTTGCAGATGTAGCCCTAGGGGCGGATGCTCTCAAATTTTTTGCCGAACAATATAATCTGAATACGAATAATGTCATCGCTTACGGCCACTCTGCCGGTGGACATCTCGCGCTGTGGCTTGCGGCTCGGTCGCGACTGCCTGCGTGGAGCCCGCTTGTGACTGATAACCCATTGCCTATTAACGCGGTGGTGAATACTGGCGGGCTCGCTGATCTTGAGGCTTCTGAACCTGTTACGCTCGACAGCTGTCTTGCCGCTATTATGGATGACCTCACTGGTGCTCCAAGCACAGAGCGGGAGAATGTTTTCTCTGATACATCGCCAGCGGAGCTTCTTCCGTTTGGCGTTGAGCAGATCGCAATAAACGGCGATAGTGACCACATCGCGCCGCCGTCTCTTGGCAAGGCCTACACGGCAAAGGCCATTGCAGCCGGTGATCTGGCTGGCATTATCGTTGTCCCGGATACAGGGCACGTAGAACTGATTTCGCCGGGGACAGAGGCGTTTGATCGGACGATTGAAGTGATCAAGGATCTAAGCGGAGAACAATAATAACGGAAGGCTTTGCATGATGTATTGGGGTAAGTGGGCTGCGGGGTTCGCTGCAACTTTTTTTTCGGCCGGAATTGGTGGGTGCGAACCTCAGGCAGCTGATCTCGTCATTGAAAATGTTACGGTGATCGATGGAACGGGCCGTCCGCCTAAAGAGGGTGTGTCCGTCACGATTACCGACAATCGCATTGCTGATATTCGCCGCGGCGGTGATACAGTGTCAGTCGATGACAATGTCAGACGTATCGATGGCGCGGGAAAATTTCTCATTCCCGGCCTGATGGATATGCATATCCATTTGAAGGGTGGTTCCGAAATCACCAAAGACGGACTGCGCAAGCCTGCGATCAATCGAAAGCAGGGGATCGGCGCACTGCACTCCTATCTCTATTCCGGCGTCACATCGCTTTATGACTCCGGGAACAATCCCGATTTCATCATGGGACTGCGTGAAGGTGAACGCAGCGGAAAAATAACCGCGCCGCGGATATTTGCGACTGGCGCCATCGTTACCTATCCGGGCAGTCACGGCAGTTCCTATGAGGAAGGTGACGTTTCATCATGGCCGGAAGCTATTGAAACCCTTGATCGTCATCTGAAACGCAAACCGGATATCGTCAAGCTGACATTGGAAGAACGCGGCTGGGGCGCGCGACCGATGATCCCGATCTTGCCAGTCGCGCTGATGGAAAAGATCATCGAATATTACAACGACCAAGGCGTGCGTACGACAGTGCATACGCCAAGCGAGGTGCGTGCGCGTCAGGCGATTTACGCTGGTGTTGATAATCTCTCTCATCCGGTGATCACAGGGCCGGTCAGTGAGAAATTCGTCAAGCTGATGGGCGCGAAGAAAACGCCGATGGTGACGACGCTGACCATTGGCGAGAATTACGGGCGTTTAGAACAAAGCGATGCGTTTCTGGATGAGCCGATTTACCGCGCCTCTCTCAGCGAGTCAGAAATTGAAATGCTTAAGACAGAAGTGCGCGAACGTTATACCGGCGACCTCTGGACCAAATGGATGACCATCATGACGCCGGTTGCGCAGGAGAATTTGCGCCTGCTGCATGAAGGCGGCGCTGTTCTAGTGCTTGGTACGGATCAGACAATCGGCCCGGCGGTTCATCGTGAAATGCAGTTACTTGTAGACGCCGGTATTCCGCCGCTTGATGTGATCCGCATCGCCACGCAAAATGCAGCGGTGTTTTTGGGGCGGGAAGATGAACTTGGCACCATTGAAGAGGGTAAGCTTGCTGATGTGGTCTTGCTTAATGCTGACCCGAGCGAGGACATCGCCAATGCGAAGTCCATTGATCTTGTGATCAAGAACGGCGTTGTTGTTGATTTCGACAAGCTCGCCTTGCCGGGACGGCGCTAGCCTTATGAGCAAACCAGAAGTCGCAGGCGACAAGCCTGTCTATCAAGAGCTAAAGGAGGGTCGCACCTATTTCTGGTGCGCCTGTGGGCGCTCAAAAAAGCAACCCTTTTGCGATGGATCGCATAAGGGGACGGGCATTGAGCCGTTGCCATACAAGGCGGCTTGCGACGGCGAAGAAGTTTTACTTTGCACCTGCAAGCAGACGAAAGATGGTCCCCATTGCGATGGGTCGCATAATGATTTGCCCGGCGCGTACAGCGATGATGATCCGACAAGCGAAACAAACAAAAAAATTGCACTGACGCCTGCTCGCGATGACCCGCTGACGATGCTCGACGGCGGATGCTATGTTTTTTCTCCGGAGCGCGCCAATGTGGTAACGCACGGTGCGCTCAGTTACTGCCGTGTCATCTCTCCAGCGCAGGGCGCGCAGCATCAATCTCAATTCTACGCGGAAATCGACGGCGCCGGACCGCCAATGGCATTCGGTGACCGTTACGTCATTCTGTTCGTCGCCGCAGGCGAGGGCGTCGTGAACATCGCGGGCCATGAATCCGACATTGCTCCCAACATGGGCGTTTATGTGCGCCCCGGTGAGGCCTTTCTGATTTCAACGACGAAGCCGGCGCAAGTGTTTATCTCTGCCTGTCCCGTGGCGGATGATCCATCATGGCCGACGGCGGTCGGCAAGAATTTCGATAAGAGCAAGCCAAACCGTATCGTTGCCGTTGACCCGGAACAGCGTCACGATATGGGGCCGCGATATTTTCAAATGCTGGTGGATAAGGATATTGGTTGCACTGGCGCTGCGCAATTCATTGGTCACATTCCAAAATCAAAAGCCTGGCCGCATCGCCATCTCTACGAAGAGTCGCTGATAATCCTGCGCGGCGAAGGCATGATGTGGACAGCAACGCGCAAGACGCCCGTTAAAGCTGGCGATGTCATTTTTCTGCCGCGCAAGGAACAGCATTCGCTGGAATCGGTTTCAGCGGACGGCATGGATGTTGTGGGCGTGATCTATC
>JAHQVI010000085.1 GCA_019634405.1 Hyphomicrobiales bacterium | reverse complement strand
GGTCCTTCTCATTCATGGTTTTGCCTCGAACAGCACGGTCAACTGGCGCAATACGAACTGGATAAGAACCCTGACCAATGCAGGGTTCCGTGTCATCGCGCTTGACAATCGTGGTCATGGCCAGAGCGAAAAGCTTTATGATCCCGAACTGTATCCCGCTCCGATCATGGCTGAGGACGCAAGGCGTCTGCTCGACCATCTGCAGATTGAACGCGCCGACATGGTCGGCTTTTCGATGGGCGCGCGAATCTCGGCCTTTCTGACGATCAATCATCCGCAACGCGTGCGCTGTGTCACCTTTGGCGGAATGGGCATCAACCTCGTCAACGGCATTGGCGGCTCGGATGAAATCGCCGCCGCGCTCGAAGCGCCGAACGGCGAGGACATTCTCGACGCCGATATCCGCAGCTATCGCGTGTTCGCCGAGCAGACCAACGGCGATCTGCGTGCGCTTGCGGCCTGCATCCGATCTTCCCGCGAAAAAATCCATGCCGAACAGCTGGCGCAGATCAAATGCCCCGCGCTTGTCGCCGTTGGAACGGAGGATCATGTCGCGGGCTCGGGACAGGCGCTTGCCGATCTGATCCCCGGTGCGGAACACCTGGTCATTCCAGGGCGGGACCATATGAAAAGCGTCGGCGATCTGGCCCACAAAAAGGGCGTTGCGGATTTTCTCTCGCGGCGCCCCTGATATCGACGCGTCTCAGCCCTCGCCTTCTGTCTCGATATTTATGGTCTCACCGCAATGTTTGCAGTGAATCGCGTCAGGCTCATGCCGGGAAAGGCCGCATGTCGGGCATGTATGGCGGACCTTGGACGGCCGGAAAATCACCTGAAGCAGCCTGAGAAACAACCCGACGCCGACGATCATTATGCCGATGGACAGGATACGCCCCGGCGTGTCGTCAAATGTTATATCGCCAAAGCCCGTCGTCGATAGCGTCGAAACCGTAAAATAGAGCGCATCGATAAAATTGTTGATCTGCGGGTGACGCTGAACTTCCAGCACGTAAACAACCGCGGACATCACGAAAATAAAGACCAGCAGGTTTAACGACGCTTCGATTGCGTCGCGGTTCTTGCGGAAAAAGGTGAAATGCTCATACAGCTCGGTGAGCAGATGATAGGACCGGAAAATCCGAACAACGCGAACAGCGCGCAGAAACAGCAGATTTTCCGTTATCAAGGGCAGGATCAACGTTCCGATCACGACAAGATCCGCCCATGTCGAGATCTTGTAGAAATAACGGTAGCGCGGCTGGCTCATCAGCCATCGGGCAACGAAATCCAGCGTCAGCAGAAATGCAATGCTGAGTTCCGTTGCTACCAGCCAAGTCTGGCGCTCCATGAAGGACGCCGCCACGAAGAATACGATCAGGGCAAGTTCGAATATGATAAGGAAAATGCGGAAGCCGTAGGAGAAGCGGCTCGATCCGTAGTAGAGCCGTCGCAGCAATCCTCGTAACTTATCCATTTCGTGCCCCGCACCGTTAAGCGCCTGCCCTCATCCGTCATGCGGCCGATCACCTTGCGTTCCGATAGGGCTTTGGCTCTCTTACATCGCTTCGGGGCCACGCTCAATGGCTGCAATGCCCGTCCTTGCAACCTCAGCCAGACCGAGCGGCTCCATCAGGGTGATGAACTGCTCGATTTTCGAGACGCGTCCCGTAATCTCGAAGATGAAATGCTCCGTTGACGCATCGACGACCTGCGCCCGAAACGCTTCAGCCAGACGCAGGGATTCCACGCGCTTGTCGCCCTTGCCGACGACTTTAACCAGCGCCAGCTCGCGCGCGATCGGATTGCCCTCGACGGTCAGATCGGTCACGCCGTGAACAGGAACCAGCCGCTCAAGCTGATTCCGGATCTGCTCGATCACCATTGGCGAGCCGGTTGTCGCAATCGTTATGCGCGACAGATGCTTCTCGTGCATCGTTTCCGACACGGTCAGCGAGTCGATATTGTAGCCACGGCCGGAAAACAGTCCGATAACACGCGCCAGAACGCCGGGCTCATTATCCACGAGAACAGCGAGCGTATGCTGCGCAATGCTATTCTGGTTCTGTGTCATGCCATCCTCGTCATGTTAGTCGCGTTACCACGGTGCGAAGAATAGATCCGCATCAAACCATCGCCTTGCCTTCATCCGACACCGTATAGTCGATGTCGTCATCCTCGAAATCTTCAGCCAACAGCATTTCGCTGTGTGCAGCGCCGGACGGAATCATCGGGAAGCAGTTTGCCAGCTTGTGAACCCGGCAGTCGAACACGACCGGATGCGGACATTCGATCATTTCGCGTATCATGCCGTCCAGCTCGGCCGGTTTTTCCGCGCGCAGCCCGACGCAATGATAGGCCTCCGCGAGCTTGACGAAATCCGGCAGCGAATGAGAGTAGGAATGCGAATAGCGTCCATCATGCAGAAGCTCCTGCCACTGACGAACCATTCCCATATATTCATTGTTCAAGATGAAGATCTTGACCGGCAGCCTGTGCTGAACGGCCGTCGACAACTCCTGGATGGTCATCAGCGCGGAGGCTTCACCGGCAATGTCGATGACCAGCGATTGCGGATGCGCGGCCTGCACGCCGATGGCCGCCGGAATGCCGTAACCCATCGTTCCCAGACCGCCGGACGTCATCCAGCGATTGGGGTCCTTGAAGCCGAAATATTGCGCCGCCCACATCTGATGCTGGCCAACTTCGGTCGTGATGTAGACATCCTTGTCGCGCGTCAGCTCATACAGGCGCTGAATCGCATATTGGGGCATAATGACGTCGTCGCGGTTCTTGTATTGCAGCGATTTACGGCCGCGCCATGTGTCGATCTGCGCCCACCATTTCTTCAATGCGGCGCTATCCGCCTGCGGCGCACGCGCGCGCCAGACGCGAATCATTTCCTCAAGGACATGAGCGCAATCGCCAATGATCGGCAGATCGACCTTCACGGTCTTGTTGATTGAGGAGGGGTCGATATCGATGTGGATCTTGCGCGAATCGGGCGAAAAGGCATCGAGTCGGCCCGTAATGCGGTCGTCGAAACGCGCACCGATATTGACCATCAGATCGCACTGGTTCATCGCCAAATTGGCTTCGTATGTGCCGTGCATCCCCAGCATGCCGAGCCATTTCTGATCGTCCGCCGGGAAAGCGCCGAGCCCCATCAACGTCGATGTGATCGGATAGCCCGTAAGCTCAACGAATTCCCGTAACAGCTTGCTCGCCGCCGGACCGGAATTGATAACGCCGCCGCCCGTGTAGAAAACCGGCCGTTTCGCTCCCGCAATCATGTCGACCGCATCACGAATTGCGGTCGCGTTGCCCTTGATCTGCGGACGATAGGTCTTGTGAACGATGCGGTTCGCGCCGAGATAGCTTCCCTTGGCAAACTGAACGTCTTTCGGAATATCGATGACAACCGGGCCCGGACGGCCGCTGCGCGCAACATAGAAGGCTTCGTGGAGGATGCGCGCGAGATCGTTCACATCACGAACCAGATAATTGTGCTTGGTGCAGGGACGCGTAATGCCGACCGTGTCGCATTCCTGGAAGGCGTCGCTGCCGATCAGTTGAGTTGCCACCTGCCCCGTAATGCAGACCAGCGGAATGGAATCCATCAAAGCGTCGGTCAGACCGGTAACGGCATTGGTTGCGCCCGGACCCGACGTAACCAGCAAAACGCCAACCTTGCCGGTCGAACGGGCATAGCCTTCAGCCGCATGGGCCGCGCCCTGCTCATGGCGCACAAGGACGTGACGGACGCGGTTCTGTTTGAAAATTTCATCATAAATCGGAAGCACCGCGCCGCCGGGATAACCGAAAATATCTTCGACACCCTGCTCCGCCAGCGCTTCGAGAACGATCTCCGCACCTGTCATCATCCGAGCCATCGCTCAACTCCCTGTCCGGCATGAGACGGTCAAATTTTCGCCCCGATGCCCACAATTGCTGCACCGCAAATACACAATAGTTAAGAGATAAACGCATGGCGGCCAAAGATCAACGAAATCAAAGTAATAATATTTCGCATCAAGAAATATAATGTAATTTTATTCCAAAATATCAGGCTTCCATGAAATCATATTTTTTCGTGCCCAGGTGAGTTGTCTTTTTGCGTAGCGGCGGGTCTCGGTGCGCGCATCGCAGCAAGCTGTCTCAAAATCAACTGCACCGCCCAGATATGCGGCAAGTGGCCTCACCCCCACAGCGCGCATCACCGGCAGCGAAGGATTCAGTCCGCGCTCCACAAGCCGTTTGACCTCCTCCAGCGCGCCATTCATCATCATGCTGTCCCATCGAGCGTCACAGCGGCGGTAAAGCTCCTCACGGGGCGGCGACAGGCAGAAACATTCCGCCTCCTCCGGACGAACAAGCGGCTTACCGGCCACGGATTGCCAATCCGCCAGCGAACGCCCGGTCGCATCCAGAACTTCCAGCGCCCTGACAATGCGCTGCGGATCGCTCGGCTGCAGCCGCCTTGCCATTTCCGGATCGCGGTCCCGCAAAATTCCGTGCAAATCACGGCTGCCTCGCGCCACAGCCTCAGCGCGCCAGTGCGACCTGATAGCGTCCGGAATGTCCGGAACCGGCGACAAGCCTTCAAGGAGCGCTTTGAAATAGAGGCCGGTCCCACCGACAATGATGAGCGGACTGCCGCCCTTGCGGCTTTCGGCCACGAGCGGCGCAAGATCCTCAAGCCAGGCCGCCACGGAATAGGGCGTGCCCCCATCGCGAAATCCATAGAGCCGGTGGGGAACAGCTTCACAATCAGCGTCGTCAGGCCGGGCCGTGAGAATTTTCAAATCTTCGTAGACCTGCATGGAATCGGCATTGACGATGATCGCGCCGCGCTCGCGCGCAACCTTTATCGCAAGCTTCGACTTGCCGCTCGCTGTCGGTCCTGCAATAAGGGTGAAAAGCGCACTCGACATGGTATCTTGAAAATCGGCGGACATTCGCAACAATGTCTCATGTTATTACATTAATCGGCGCGTCCGGCACACATGACGCGGTAGCCGCAGTTGCGGACGATCTTCGTGCCGCACTTCGCGATTCCGATCAAGCTGTGTGGCTGTCGCCCGAAGCGTGCGACATCACATTTGCGCCCCCCGGCGGCAACATCGAAGAAGCCCGGGCCCTTCTCACCGGAATTTCGCCTGACCTGCCGCTGGACGCCCATGTACAGCCGGTTCGGGGACGCCGCAAGCGTATGCTGCTTGCCGACATGGATTCAACCATAATCCAGCAGGAGTGCCTCGATGAGGTGGCCGCTGCTGCCGGGATTGGCGAACAGATTGCCGCAATCACGGAACGCGCCATGCGCGGAGAACTGGTGTTCGAGGAGGCTTTGCGCGAACGCATCAACCTGCTCCGCGGCTTTCCCGAAGATCGTCTGCAATCCGTTCTTGACGAACGCATTACGCTAACACCCGGTGCCCGTGCGCTCGCCATGACCATGCGCGCTCATGGTGGACGCGCAATTCTCGTTTCCGGCGGCTTCACATTCTTTACGAGCGCCATTGCCGAGAAAGCCGGCTTCGACGCCAATTACGCCAACCGTTTTGTGATCGAGAACGGCGTAATCATTGGCGTAGCCGATCCGATATTGGGGCGCGAGGCCAAGCTGACGACCATGGAGACGGAAGCCTCAGCCGCAGGAATCAGCTTGCCGGATGTGATAGCCGTTGGCGATGGAGCCAACGATCTCGCAATGTTGCAGGCAGCCGGACTGGGCGTTGCCTTCCGCGCAAAACCTGTCGTCGCTGATCAGGCCCACACCAGAATACGGCATGCCGACCTGACTGCCCTTCTCTTTTTGCAGGGGTACAATAGAAACGAGTTTTCCGGCGACCACTCGGAGCGTTGAATATGAATATCTGTATGATTGGCACCGGCTATGTTGGCCTTGTGTCTGCTGTCTGCTTTTCCGAATTCGGCTGGACGGTCAATTGCGTGGACAAGAATGCGGACAAGATTGAGCGTTTGCGCGCCGGCGAGATTCCGATTTACGAACCCGGCCTTGAGGAGCTGCTCTCGCGCAATACGGCAAAGGGCCGAATTCATTTCTTTACCGAAATTGAAGAGCCGGTCAGCCAGGCCGATCTGATCTTTCTCGCCGTTGGAACGCCGATGCGCAGGGGCGACGGCTATGCGGATCTGAGCTATGTCCACGCCGCGGTCGCTGAACTTGTTCCGCATCTGAAGGGCTTTACGGTT
>JAHQVI010000084.1 GCA_019634405.1 Hyphomicrobiales bacterium | reverse complement strand
TTCACTGCGCGCGACCAGCAGCGTGCTTGCATCGAACCGCATGAAGAAAGGTACAGGGGCCTTTGGGCATAGGCGGCAAGAGTTCACTATTATCCTGAGCTTGACTCATGTTGGGATTTGGAAGCTCTGGAAGCGGTTTTAATGCGTGAGAATGTAACGGCTTGCCGTGCAAATACTGTTGTGGGGGTGGACACGGAACATTGGTGTATAAATTTGCCTCCGCGTCGCGCGACGACAGGTTCGGGGAAGTAAATATGAGTGTATTGCCGCGTTCTCTGGTTTCCGGTTGGACAGGAACTACTTGGCCGCGCGCTCTGGTTTCTGGCGGCGTCATACCTGAAATCCCTGGTTTTACAGGAGCAGTATTTTCTTGTTGATTGGGTTGTTTATTGGATTCGAAAATACTCTTTGCTGCTTTGAAGTTTATATTTCCAGTATCAATACTGCCAATTGTAGGCATCGCATAACGCTCCCTATCTGATTATTCATTATGCAATTCATAAACATAATTTCTTGGTGTATTGTGTTATTTGTTACATAGAGACCAAGTCCGATCACTTTTATCAGTCCGTTGACGATCTCTCGTTCGTTGATCATACGTTTATTACCACCTCGCTTCGCAGGAGGGGTCAGAGGGCCGATCAAAGCCATTCTTCGTCGGATAAATCGCTGGAACAACGCAGCTTGCTACGGTCATATAGACCACGGTTTTCCTTCGCCCACATCTGGCGGCGCTCCCGAATCATTGTGCCACCGGCATGGGAACACAAATGATTCCAATAGCTCATGTGTTCTCGGTTAGACACGTAGAGCACCGGACCGAAAACAGAAACCGGTCTTCGAATAGGTGCGATGCTTAAACAAATCGATCATGAGCCACACCCATATCGAACTTTCACGTCAGCCTTTTTCACGCTGCGAATACAATCTCGCGCCGCGCGGTGTTCTACTCTGCGGCTAGCCTTGTCGTGACAGCTGGATCCCCCAGGCGCAGGTAGGCGATTATCATCCGCGAAACCTCTTCCGCAGTGTCATCCACCCGACTTGACGGCCCGTGAAGCACTGCTGCATGAATGGTCGATTCGACGAGTTCACGGAAAATCATACCGGCAATATTGATATCCGCTATTGAGATCTGCATAGAAATCGCCTTCAACCAGCGCTGCTGTGCGGCCTCGATATCAGCCTGCAGCGTATGACGGCTCTCAAAATTCACCCATGGCGGCACAACCTCAGACAAAATACGATGCAACTCTGGATCATGCCGGTGCAGGTCCACCACGGCCCAGACAAGACGACGCACCGCGGTCTCAAGCGGCATATCTTCTGCATCGGCGAATGCCTTGACCATAGTGGCCGACGCGTGCGTGTGATGGCGGCGCCGTAACTCGGCAATGATGGCGTCACGATCCGGAAAATACTGATACAAAGACCCGATGCTGATCCCGGCGCGTTCGGCTACACGTGTCGTATTGGCCGCTTCGAAACCGATTTCGCCCAATAGCTTTTGCGTCGCCTCGAGGATGGTCTCAACCATCACCCGTGAGCGTTCCTGCTTCGGCCGTCGCCGGGAAAAGCTCTTCGGTTTTCTTGATGCTGGGCCCATCTCTCTACTGCCTTTCGCTGGGGGTCTAAATGCCGGACACTCAGGGCAAAATAAAAGCAAAAACCTGAAAACCCTTCGACCGAAGGTGACAATACCCTCATTATAAAATAAATATTTCAATGACTTACGGCGATATGTCGACACATGCTCAACGCGAATTCATTGCATCGCAGCCTGCTGATATAAATAAGTTCAGAGCAAGACATCAAGCACATACCTGTCTCGAAGATCTATATTTTCTACAAAATGAAAGCAAGTAGATCAGATCTTGCAAAGATTTTTTGTAATATTTATATCGAGGTTTTTATGAGAAAACTTGCACTCTCTTTGAATGCCACAATTTTTGCCGCCCTCATGACGGGAATGGCCGGCGCAGCCTCTGCCGCGGACCCCGTCCTGGACAGTACGTACACTGATCCCGTTCCAGCGGAAGAAGACACCGGGCTAAAATCTGTCACTGTCGGCGGCATTGCCATCATAAGTCCGGCCTATGAAGGCTCGGAGGAGTATGAAGTGCTCCCCTTGCCTATTCTGTTTCCCGATTTCGGGGGCGAGGAGCCAGGCTTTTTCAGCGACTTCGAGGTCGGCGGAATTGACGATGTCCGCTACAAGCTGATCAAAAATGGCGGCTTCGTCGCAGGACCACTTGCAGGGTATAATTTCGGCCGAGCCGATGATGACGGTGACTTACTGGAAGGCCTGGGAGATGTCGATGGCGGTGTCGTCGTGGGCGGCTTTGTTGGCTATCGCTGGCATGCACTGATGCTTGACGCATCCTATCATCACACGATCAGTGATGAAGGCGGATATCTGTTACGCCTTGGCGTCGAGACAGAAAACGCAATCAGCAATGATCTCATATTGTCCGGGCGGATCGGCACGACTTATGCCGACGGCGACTATATGCAGAACTATTTCGGCGTGAACGCTGTACAAGCCGCCAGTTCGGTCGCAGATGTCGGGCCATTTGACGCCGATGCAGGGTTCAAGGATGTTAACGTCGAGCTTGGGCTCAAAGCCAATCTTACCCAGAACTGGTCGATGCTCACCACGATCGGCTATAGCCGCCTGCTTGGTGATGCGGCGGACAGCCCCATCATCGAAACAGAGGACCAATTCTCCGGGCTTTTCGGATTGACCTATAAAATCGATCTCGGCGATTAGCGCGCTTTCAGGCGAATTCCTCCATCTCTGCGCCTGAAACGCCTTTAAAAGCAAATTTCTAGAGCGCCATACGATTAACTGGGCTTAACTCCGGCGCTCTATCTCTTTGTCCAGGAATCGGATTGATCCGAAAACCGGCGACCATTTCTCGATCCGATGCTGTGTGGCGCATGTAGTGAGCCCGAACAAACGGAAAATGCCGGAGAATATCCGGCCCGCAAACAACCGCCGACACTCGGACAAATCCAACGCTTAGCAGATAGATGGCGCGCCGCGGCTACGACTGGACAAAAGTCCGGCGCTCAAATACTAAGCCGCACCCATCATGCCAAAGGACCTTACCTGTGAGACTCTTATCGATAATCGGGGCTCTCCTGGGCCTGTCGTATCTCGCCCTGTTCGCCGCACTCCAGGCTCCCATGGTTACCGCGACACAGCCGCTGGAGGCCGACCTCCCCGGCACAATTCTTGCCGCCCCAGATGAAGCCCTGACCTTCGCGCGAACGCAAATCGCCGGAAAACCTCATCTTCTCCTCGTAACCGGGTGGAAAGAAGATGGCGTCATGGCGCTTGACCTCACCAAGGTCGCTCTTACACCGCTGGAAAACGGATTTGCCGCGCTTGACCATTTTGGCCGTGGGGCTCTGATCGAAATGATCCCAATCCTGGCAGACAAGGTGCAATTTTTCTCTCAATCCGCCTTGCTGCCGGTTGCCGAGGGACCCCGGCATATTTCCTTCGGTACCAATTTTGCCGATCACGGAGCCGAGGTGAACAATGAAATGCCGTTCCATTTCCCTCGTTTGGTCAAGCCAACCGCGTCCGTCACATCAATTGCAATCGATCCGGACGCGCAGATGATAGATTACGAGGTCGAAATCTGTATGAGCTTCGACCGCAAAATTGCGTCGCTTGAGGATTTCGATGCCGCTCGCGAGCAGCTTTTTCTGTGCGGTGATTTCACAGACCGTAAAATAATGCTGCAAGGGATGCCAGAGGATGAAGATAGGCTGAGCGGTATCGCTTTCACTGACGCCAAGAGCCTGCCAGGCTTCTTTCCGACCGGCCCATATGCGGTCATCCCCCGCGACTGGCGCAGCTTTGTCGCCCAAGAGGCCCTCGCCACCACCCTGAACGACCGTCCGATGCAATGGACGATGGGCGGACAGATGATCCTTGATTTCCGGGATATGACCAAGGCGGCTCTCGCTTCCGGGGAGCGGAAGAAATGGACCTCAAAGGGCGATCCGGTTGCCCTGTTGCCGACCAACCCAATCGAACCGGGGCAGGTCTTGCTTTCCGGGACAACCGAAGGCGTTCTGTTCCGGCCGCCGTCGCAGCGGGTCATCATAACGCTTGGCGCCAAATACGGCATGCTGGGTGGTTTTCTGAGCGGCAAATCCGGATACCGCTATGTCCTGGACGAAATCATCCAGCGAACAATTGACAGGAAGATCATGCTGGTACCGAGAGACATCGTTGTTCATCATAGCTCGCGCCTGGGCACGATCAGAACACATTTCACCACATAAACGGCGTTTTCACCTTCAATCAAACCGGCGGCTAGAGTATTTTCACTCCGACCGGCCCGCGATAAATGTTCTACGGCATCGGACCGAAAAGTGGGCGCCGGTTTTCGGACAAATCCGATGTTTGGGTAAAGAAACGGGGTGCCGCCGTTGATGCCGGTTGAAGATCCGGCGCTCCAGATCGAGCGGCGCATCCGTGACCGGCGCAAGCCCTGCCGCCCTAGCGGCCGGTCGAACCGCCGAACTCGCCTTCCTCATAACATTCGGCAAGAGCCCGCGAGAGCTCCTCAACGACATCATCGGGAATATCCGTGCTGACGCCTTGTCTATTGAACAGCGAACGCTTGCCGTAGATGGACTCTTCGCCATCATCCTCGCCAGCACTGATCAGTTCGGCTTCCAGTTCGCAAATGAGCGCGCCCATGCGGGACGCGTGGAGCAGGGTCGCCTCCTGAGCGACGCAAGAGCGCTCGATCGTCTGGGCGTTTTCGGCTATCTGTTGAGCAACGCCATGAAAAACGCCGGCTGAATGTAAAGCCTGAGCCCCGCTTCTGACGCCCTCCGCCGCGTCACGGATAATGCGCAGATGTTCCGCGCCCGATGCCGGGACATTCTCGAAATCGACCTGTCGCGGCGGCTGTGAATAAAGATCCCCTTCGTCAGACTTGGGCATATGCGCCATGTCCTGGCGAGCCTCGTTAATAGCGTCCCTTAGCGTTGCAATCACCGAGCCTTTGCCTTTGTCCCGCAAAACAACGCCATTTTCACGCATGGCGTCTTCCAGCTTGGCGATCGCATTGAGGAGCATGCGGGTTTCCGTTGAACGGTTGCGCTCAAGGTAACATGTCAGAAACCAGCGGCCCTGGCTGGTTTCACGGATTGCGCTCTCAATGGCGTCATAGTCTGTTGCCAACGATGTGATTGGCGTCACTGAGGAAGTCATGATTTCGGGAACCTGCTATCGCTTGGCTACTGGTGCTAAAACTCGTACACGACTATGTGAGCAATATCTTATCTTTTGGTTTAGCGAGATCATTTTTCATGACCGAAATACATAAGCCGGCGTCAAACGGCGGCTTTGAGTCGCGTCTGTCCTCGTTCTATTTCGCAAGTTTTTTGATACCCGGCTGCTATCTGGCCTATCTGCCACTCTGGCTCAATTCGAAGGGCCTCTCCGATCTTCAGATTTCGATCATCTACGCAGCTCCAATCTTTCTTCGTTCCGCCTGCACACCGCTCCTGACATTTCTCGCAGATCGCTCGGGCAAACCATTGCGCTTTCTGGTCATCTGCACGTGGTGCGCAATGGCGAGCGTTGCTCTTCTTCCATTAACGCACGGATTTTACACAATATTTTTTGTGATTTTGCTTTTTACGGTATTCTGGATGTCTGTCATTCCACTGACCGATGCCGCTGCCCTTGCAGGTGCGCGCCTCTACGATGCGGACTATGGCCGCATGCGTCTTTGGGGGTCGATCAGCTTCATCATCATGGCGGTCGCGGGCGGTGCAGCCATCGATCTGTGGGGGCCGGAAACGGCTCTCTGGCTGCTCGTGTCCTCCAGCGCCGCGATCGTGTTTGTCGCTCAATGGTTGCCGCAAGATGCGCAATTCGAAAGCGCATCCGGCCCAAATGCCACGCCAAGGATCCGCGCTCCGCTCCGTGTCTCCGATTTGATGATGCTGGTGCGCCGTCCGGCTCTCTGGATTTTCATCGCCGCAACCGGTGCGATCAATGCAGCGCATGCCGTATTTTACATTTTCGGGTCGCTGCATTGGACCAAGTCCGGCATCTCCCCGAGTAGCGTTGGCGCGTTATGGGCGATCGGCGTGATCGCGGAGGTCGTTCTTTTTGCCTATGGAAAGCGCGTCACGCGGTTGACCGGTACGGTGCAGCTGATCGTCATTGCCGGGCTGGCGTCGGTGCTTCGCTGGACCACAACGGCTTTTGATCCGCCGCTGGCTTTGCTTTTTCTCGTTCAGGCCATGCACGGATTAACCTTTGGAGCCATGCATCTGGGCGCAATGCATTTTCTGCAGAAGGCCGTTCCGCCTTCGCTATCCGCGAGCGCTCAGGGGCTGTATGCCGCAATGACGGCAGGCGCAGCAATGGGGCTGGCCTCGCTTGCGGCCGGTCCACTATACCGGAATTTCGGCGGCGAGGCTTTCCTTGCCATGGCGGTGCTAAGCGGCGCGGGAACGCTTGCGGCAATCATGCTCCTGAAACAGTGGGATGGCGAGTTGATCACCCGCACCGAACAAACGGTCTCATAGTGTCGCCACGGCTGCCGGCTGCGTATGCCGGTCCAGCCGCATATTCAACAACAGGCTGCCGACCCCCACAACCGCGCCGACGGCGTTGATCAGAAGCGAATTCGGCCAGATACAGGCAATGCCGGCAAGCCCGAATATGATCCGGCGCGAGATGGGAAGCGAATATTCCGCCGCGCCCTGAAGGGCCGCGGCAAGGCCGTAAATGCCGAAAACCGCGAAGAAGAAGATGACGAGGGCTGCATTCCAGTCGCCCGACAGAAGAGGCGTATAGGCGAACATGATTGGCAGGATGTAGAGCCCCTTGGCCAGTTTCCAGCTCGCAATGCCGGTCGCCATGGGCGGAGATTTTGCAATTGTCGCCGCGGTGAAGGCCGCAAGGCAGACGGGCGGCGTCACATTAGAATCCTGACTGAGCCAGAAAATGATCATATGGGCCGATAGCAGCGCCGTCACCGCTACGTCCTGCGGTACGGCCATCTGGCGCAACGGCTCGATAATTTCAAGTGGAAGTCCGGCCACGATGTCGGCGGCCTGACCATATGGCATCGGCGCATTGAGCAAGGCCGCCGTCTCCGGTGCCTGCAACATCAGGATCGGCTTTGCCGCCTCGGGAAGCGAGCCGTCCGCCATCAGCTGAATGACCGTCAAATCGGAGATCATCCCGGCAAGGGCGGGCGCGGACAGGGTCGCCAGCACAATATAGGCCGCCGTCACAGGAAGCCCCATGCCGAGCACCAGCGAGGCAAGCGCGACAAGCGCAATCGCGATCAGGAGATTGCCGTTCGACCAATCGGAGATCATCAGGGAGAAGGTGTTACCCACGCCGGCCGTCGTGATCACATTGACCACAAGTCCAACCGCGCAAAGAATCACGGCGGTGGGAACCATGTTGCGCGCACCGATGGCAAGCGCCTCGAAAACACCGCGCGGCCCCATCGGATTTTTCGTCAGCCAGCTTGACACAATCACAGTCAGGATGCCGATCACAGCGGCATAGGTCGGCGTGAAACCGGAGACAAGCAATGTAATCAGTACACTGATAGGGATGATGAAGCTCGCGCCCCCGTCCCTGAGCGCCTGCATCAGGGTCGGGCCGTCCGACGAAGTTGCCGTCAGGTTCAACCTGCGGGCTTCGATGCGCACAAAAAAGGCGACTGCAAGAAAATACAGGATCGCCGGAAGCGTCGCCATGAGCACGATATATTCATAGGAAATCTGGGTGAAGCTCGACATCACGAACGCGCCCGCGCCCATGATCGGCGGCATGAGCTGCCCGCCCGTTGAGGCCGCGGCTTCAACGCCGCCGGCGAATTTCGCGGGGAAACCGGCGCGCTTCATCAACGGGATAGTTATGACGCCGGTCGACGCCGTATTCGCAATCGCTGAACCTGATATGGTGCCGGTCAGCGCGGAGGCGATGACAGCAATCAGGCCCGGGCCGCCGGTGAGCCGCCCGGCAAGGATGCGCGCCGCATCGACGACGAAGTCGCCTGCACCGGAACGGATAAGAAACGCGCCAAAAATGATGAACAGGAAGACATAGGTCGAGGAAATGCTGGCAATTGTTCCAAAGAGCGCGAAATCGCCATAGACGGACCGGAACAATACGGTCTCAACCGACAGGCCGGGAAATGAGAAAACGCCATCGAGCCAACGTCCCCAGAACGCCACATAAGTCAGCGAGAGCACGATCAGGATCGGAATGACCAGCCCGGACGCCCGCCGCGTCAGCTCAATTGAGGCAATGATCGCGAGCGAGATCGTAATCCAGTCTATTGTCGAAAGCCGGACGCCGCGTTCATAGATCCAGTCCTCGGCAAAAGCCAGATGAACGGAGATCCCGAATACGATGATGGCGATCGCAATATCGACCAGAAGCGCGGATCGCGATGACCGCGGTTGATCCTTGCCCCAGATCGGAAAGATCAGGGCGCACATAATCGAAAAGCCGGCAAAGTGCAGAATGTTACGCTGAAGTTCGGACAACCACGGAAAGAGGGCGAGAAACAGATGCGCAACGGACAGAAAAACACCGATCCCGGTAACTATCATCGTTAGGGTGTCGAGCTCGCGCCCGGTATCGATGTTTGTTCCCTGGTTTTCATTATTCATTGCGGCCATCCATCAAAGGCGCTCTACGCAGCTAAGGGAATAGCCGTTGATCACGCTCTTTCGAGCGCTCAACGGCTATATGACAGGATCTCAGGATCTGGAAACGAGGCCTGCTTGCGCCGTTCTCACATTGCGAGGAACGAGCCGGTCAGGCCCCTAACACATTCAGTTGGCCGCGATAAGGCGTTCGGGGATCTCTATGCCAACTTCCTTGTAGTATTTGGCGGAACCGGGATGCAGCGGCAAAGGAAGCCCTGCGATTGCTTTCTCGACCGCCATGGCCTTCGTGGCAGGATGGATTGCCTGAAGGAACGCCAGATTCTCGTAGATTGCTTTCGTGATCTCATAGACGTTCTCTTCGGAGACGTCGTTGCGAACCGCGAGAAAGTTTGGCTGTGCGATGGTGTTGACGGCATCCGCCTGACCAGGATAGGTGCCGGCCGGGATCTCGTACGCCGTCCAAAGATTACGGCCGCCATCCGCCTTCTGCATTTCATCACTGGTGAAGTTCAGCAGCTTGACCTGCCCTTCAGCGGCCGCCATGAGCTGCGAAATCGCGCCGACAGGCACACCGGCAGGAGTTGAAATGCCTTTGACCTGACCGTTCTGCAATGCTTCCGAGGACGGACCATAACCAGCATAAACCAAATCATAGTCGGCATCGACATTAATGCCTAGCCCGCCAAGCAACGCTGTGTTTGAGCCCAGCGTACCCGAATTCTTTGCGCCAAGAGCCATGCTTTCGCCCTTGAGTGCAACAAAATCCGCGACTGTACCTGTCTTGGCTTCGTCAGCTGCGACAACGAAATGCTCGACATTCTGCCAGAGCATCGAAACAGAGCGAAGGTCTTTCTGGGCGCCATCTGCTTCAAGCGGCCCGGTTCCCGTTGCTGCGTAATATCCGTAAAGGCCCTGAAGAATTGCGAATTGCGCTTCATTTTCCCGGAGCAGACGAATGTTTTCTCCCGATCCGGCAGAGCTGATCGCAGACATGCCGATCTTCTGTTTCGGTTGAAGCTTCACCTTGACGAGCGTGGAGAGCGCAACGCCGACGGGATAGTAAGTGCCGCCTGTGGATGCGGTCGACAGGATGTAGCTTGCTTCTTCGGCCTTGGACGGAACGGCGCCCGAACCGACAGCCATGATCGTAGCTGCGGCAAGAACGCTGCGGATAATTGGTCTCATTCTGTTCCTCCTGATGCGAAGCATTGCGTTGGGCTGGCAATGCATCCTTAATGCGATACCAACTTAAGGAATTCCTTACAGAAATAACAGAATTTTTCCGATCTTTCCGGCTATTGGATCAAGCAACTCGTATCTAATGGCTATGGCTGGCCAAAAACGCCGCGATCTCCGGATTAGAGGCAAGCTCTGCAAGATCATCCTCGGTTGGAAGCTGTGGTTTGTCTCGCTCGATATCCACCATGCAGAGAAAACCGAGAGGCTCGTCGGGAGCCGCGCGAAACTGGTGCCACTGCATCGGATCGATCGAGATCAGATCGAGCGGTTCGATGGTGCGTATGTCTGCGCCGACAAGGCACCGGCCTCTCCCGCGAAGGATCATGACCGCATGAACATGCTGGTGTCGCTCCAGCGTCGAATGCCCGCCGGGCGCGACTTCGAAATAGCGCAGCTCACCCGCCATGTCCGGGCGCTTGAACAAGGTCTGGCGCGTAATGTCCTTAAATGGCGCACTGCCTTCATCCTTATAGGCATGCAGATCGACGCCGTCCCAGCGAAAGTCCCCTTTCTGGGCGCGGTATACGGGAATGTCAGCCATCGACCTTCTCGCTCTTTAAGTCCTCAATACACCTTGTGAAAGCCAGAGTTTCGGCAGTCAGATTTTCGCGGGCCATGAGCAGATTGCCGCCGATCAGGATCATGCAGTCCACGCCGTAAAACGCCGTCAACTCCTCCAGCCGGTCCAATGTCATGCCGCCTGCGGGCACAGGCATTGACGGCCGGCAATCGCCGAGCGCGCCTTTTGCCGTTGATCCAATGGACATGCAGGTCTGCCTGCTGTAGCCAAACCGTCCGCCAAAATTGGGAAAGATTACAGCGTCCGCGCCGAGCAGCCGGAACAGCTTACCGATCAGCAGCGGCGGCGCGATCCGGGCGGCCCCACCCATTGCCGGATGCGCGAAAAACGCCATGTCCGCGTTTTCTTCCGTGATGGCTGCAAAGGCGGAAAAGCCAACGACCATCGGCGATATCATGACCGTATCGAGACCGTGATCCTGCGCAATGGAGACCTGCGACCGCAGCTGATCGAGATTGCCGGAAAGGCTTGGCGCATAGCGCGTTGGATGGCCGGTCTCATCGGTCGCGCGTATGACCGCATCCGAGCAATGACGCACTCGCTCCCAAAACGGGCTGTAGGACTGGTCGGCCAGCCCGTGATCGTCCTTGATATAATCGATCCGTCCGAGCGCGAAACGATAGGCGAGCTGCGCCAGCTCTTTGCCGGACAGCCCCTGCGGCTTAAGCGCAGAACAGGTGAGCGGGCGGTCAGGCGCTTCGACACGCTCACGCAGCCCGGCGATCCCGCTAGCCGGCCCCTCGAAAACATCGAGTATGGCATCGGGAAAGATCACATCCAGCAGCGACACATCCTCGTGAAGCGAGCTGTTGCCGAACAGCATGTTCATGAGCTGACCGGCGTCTTCGCCCACCGTCTCCGGATCGAGCGAAATCGTCACACGATAATTGCCGGTCCCCTGTTCCTCGATCGCTTCGAGACGCCCCACGACCGTATCCAGGACATATGGATCGTCAATCGCCTCAAGCGGCATCTCGACGCTCTGCTCGACGGCAATGGCTTTCGCCTTCCGCTCGATTTCGTCAGCGTCACAGCGGATTTGGTAGATGGCGTTCAAACGCATGGTGTTACCTTGCTCTGGGCTAAGCCGCAGCGATCGCCACTGCCCGGCGAAGTTCTTCGATGCCGGTGCCTTTTTCTGCAGATGTCGCGATAATTTCCGGATAGGCCG
Source organism: Hyphomicrobiales bacterium (assembly GCA_019634405.1). Classification (GTDB taxonomy): domain Bacteria; phylum Pseudomonadota; class Alphaproteobacteria; order Rhizobiales; family Rhodomicrobiaceae; genus JAHQVI01. The sequence continues at coordinate 7,792 of JAHQVI010000084.1, read as the reverse complement.
CCGCGTGCTTCCCAATTTCGGCGAGCGTTTCGGCATAGATCTTATCGATCTCGAAGGCTTTCAGCTTGTCCAGCTTTGTCAATACGATCTGGTAGGAAACCGCCGACCGGTCCATCAGCTTCATCGCCTCGCGATCATTCGCCTTGATGCCGTGGCGGCTGTCGATCAGCAGAAAGATCCGGCGGAGCTGGGTACGCCCGCCGAGATAGTCATAGACGAGACGTTGCCAGCCCGCGACCATGGACTTCGACGCCCGCGCATAGCCATAGCCGGGCATGTCGACAATATGCAGCATATCGGCGAGACGGAAATAGTTGAGTTCGCGCGTTCGTCCCGGCGTATTGGATATGCGGGCGAGCGCTTTCTGGCCGATCAAGGCGTTGAGCAAACTCGACTTGCCGACATTGGAGCGTCCCGCAAAAGCGACTTCCGCCATGGGGGCGTCCGGCAGACCCGCAGCGTTGACAACGCCCTTGACGAACACGCAAGCCTGACGAAACAGCCAGACCGGATCCGCAATCACGCGGACCGGTGGGCCATCGTCGCTATCCATCCGCTTTGCAGGACCATCCTCGCCCGCATCGCCTTGCATCATACAGCTCTCCGCCACTGCTCAACTTTCGCTGGTACTGCTTGCGCTTTTGCCAGTGGCGTCATTGCCCTTTTTGAAGCCCATATTCTCCAGAAGGTTCACGTCGACGCCATTGCGCCGCATGATGAACCACTGCTGCAGGATCGACAGGGTGTTGTTCCAGGTCCAGTAGATCACCAGACCAGCAGGGAACGTCGCCAGCAGAAAGGTGAACATGACCGGCATCCAGGTGAAGATCTTCTGTTGGATCGGATCCGTCGGCGCGGGGTTCAATTTCATCTGGACGAACATGCTGACGCCCATGAGCAGCGGCCAGACGCCGATCATCAGGAATTCGGGCACGCCGAACGGCAACAGGCCAAACAGATTGAAGATGCTCGTCGGATCAGGCGCGGACAGATCCTGAACCCAGCCGAAAAACGGCGCGTGACGCGCTTCGATCGTGATGTAAAGCACCTTGTAGAGCGCGAAGAAGACCGGGATCTGTATCAGGATCGGAAGGCAACCCGACATCGGATTGACCTTCTCTTTCTTGTACATCTCCATCATCGCCTGCTGCTGCTTCATCTTGTCGTCTTTGTAACGCTCCCGGAGCTTCATCATCTCCGGCTGCAGCTTCTTCATCTTGCTCATCGATTCATACGACTTGTTCGCAAGCGGGAAGAAGGCAAGCTTGACGATCACGGTGACGATCAGGATCGACACGCCGAAATTTCCAAGCAGGCCATAGAAATAATCCAGCGCGTAAAACATCGGCTTGGTCAGGAAATGAAACCAGCCCCAGTCGATCATCAGCTCGAATTTCGCAATACCGAGATTTTCTTCATAATCGTCAATGATGGTGGTGACCTTCGCGCCCGCGAACAGCCTTGACAGGGTCGACGCGCTCGCGCCGGGCTGCACCGTAACGGGGGCTGAAAGGTAGTCAGTCTGAAAATCGTGACGGACCGTCCGGTTGAACGAGCGAACATTGGCGTCATAGCTGCTCGACTGATCGGGGATCAGCGCCGCCGCCCAGTATTTGTCGGTAATGCCAAGCCAGCCCGACTGCGCCTTGAAGCTGTAACTCTCGCCATCGACGAGATCGGAATAGTCTATCTCCTGAAGTCCATCTTCGCCGAGAAACCCGATCGGTCCTTCATGCAGGATGAAGAAACCGGAGGTCTGCGGCTGTCCATGACGCGAGATCAGCGCATAAGGATAGAGCGTGACGGCTTTAGAGCTATTGTTCTGGACCGACTGCTCGATCGTAAACATGTAGTTCTGATCAACCGAGATCGTCCGGCGGAAGACAAAACCTTCGCCGTTGTCGTAAGTGACCGTAACCGGGCTATCCGGCCTCAAGGTCGCAGAGGCGTCCGCCGTCCAGACCGTATCGGGTGTTGGAACCTTGACGCCGGCATCGGGCGCGACCGACCAGCCGTGCTCTGCGTAGAAGGGCAAGGCGCTGCCGGAAGGCGACAGGAGCATGACCGGCTTGCTGTTTTCTTCCACGGTCTCGCGATAGTCGGTCAGGATGATGTCGTCGATGCGCACGCCTTTCAGCGAGATCGAACCGTTCAGCCTGGGCGTCTCGATCCGGATACGGGGCCCGGCGGCGAGCGCGGTTTCACGGCTGGTCACGGCCTGCTGCGAACCGGGAACGGCTGGCGCAGTCGTCGAAGGCGCAGGTGCGTTGCCGTCGGACGGCACCGGCGCTGTGCCGTTCTGCCCCGGCCGTGCATCCGTCGCGGTCTGCGGTTGTGCGGTCTGCTGGATGGTCTGCTGCGGGGGCTCGGGCGGCGGGAACATGGCCTGCCATACGACAAGGATCATCACTGACAGCGCGATCGCCAGTATCAGGTTGCGGTTATTTTCATCCATCGTGCGTTTGTCCCAAGTCAGACGCGGACGTGCGCGCTGTATCAAGAATTTCAGATTGCCGCTGAGTGTGCCGGTCGGACCCCTTCCGCTCAATCCGGGATTGAGCTTTGGCGTCGTCAGAACGAGGCGGCCGGTTTACCTTGCCGAATGCAAGCTGCAGTTCTTCTAGCAGATCAGAGAAGCATTGGTGAAGTGCTTCATAGCGTCCAATGATCACATAATCATAGTTCGCAAGCGCATATTGCGGCGCCGCGAGCCTCACAGCTTCCTTCAAACGCCGTTTGGCGCGATTCCTCAACACCGCACCGGGCCGCTTCGCGGTTGCGTTTTCCTCTCTCTTGCGAAGCGCTTTGCTGGCGACGACGAAACCGAACCTGGCGTGCCCAGCAAGAGGCTCATCCTGCGGCAATCCCTGCAACAGGAATGCTTTTCCTGACCATTTGCGGCCACGCCGAACACGGTCGAATTCCGCCCGGCGTTTCAAAGTCTGCAACCGCAACAGCTAAACCTTTCGAGCCGCCATCGCAGAATTCTACTGAATATATTGAGTGGAACACTTGTTTACACAAGTCATTCGTCTCCATTCAGCGGACATGCTCTAGGCTGACAGCTTTTTGCGTCCCTTTGCGCGCCGGCGGGACAGGACCCGTTGCCCCTGTTTTGTCGACATCCGAACACGAAAGCCATGCCGGCGCTTACGCTTAAGCCCGCTCGGACGGTAAGTGCGTTTCGTCATCTCTAATCCTGAGTAAAGTCCTCCGTCTGCCTTGCAGCGGAGTATCGGAAGAATGTAACCTATGATTTCTTTGGGATATAGGGGCTGTTCGGTTCACAAGTCAAATTCAACAGAAGATTTTCTGCCGCTGAAACAGCGAATCCGGTAAAAAGAAACATTCACAACGCAATCACCTTATATCACGTTGCCTGACGATCCATCACGTTGCATTGAAACGGCCTTTCCTCCCGGACCGGTCCGGTTATTGTATATTTCAAATCTAAGCTAAATTTTCTCAATATGAGGCGTCGCATGCAGGAAACATCAGGAGTTGAACAGAAGCAGAAACCTCTGGCATTGAGGTTGCTTCCGCTCCTCCTGATTGTCGTTGCTGCCGCAGGAATATGGTGGGCTGGCCTGCTGGACTATGTATCGCTACAAAAACTTGCCGAAAATCGTGAAGCACTTAGCCAATACGTATCAGAAAATCTGGTTCTGGCCCTGCTGGCCTTTATCGGCGTCTATACCGCCGTCGTTGCGCTTTCACTGCCGATCGCCGCGCCGCTGACGCTGGCAAGCGGATTTCTGTTCGGCTGGTTCCCGGGCGGACTCGCAACCGTTCTTGCCGCAACGCTTGGCGCGGTCATCATATTTGTCCTCGCGCGCACCGCTCTTGCCGACACATTCGCCCGAAAGGCCGGGCCGCTGCTTGGTAAATTCCGCGAAGGGTTCCAGGAAGACGCCGTCAGCTACCTGCTTTTTCTCCGGCTGGTCCCGCTCTTCCCATTCTGGCTCGTCAACCTTGCCCCTGCCCTGCTCGGCGTAAGATTGCGCGACTACGTCATCGCCACTTTCCTTGGCATCATTCCGGGAACTTTCGCGTTCGCGCTCACAGGAGCTGGGCTGGACAGCGTTCTCGTCGCACAAAAAGACTCTTACGATCAATGTGTTGCACAAGGTTCAACCGATAGCTGCACCTTCGGTCTCGATCCGTCCCACCTGATAACGCCTGAATTGCTGATTGCATTTGCAGCCTTGGGTGTTGTTGCGCTTATTCCTGTAGTCGTGAAGCGCTTCTGGAAGAGACGGCCGGGCCAGGCCTGAAAATTGAGATCATAAACGCACGGGGAAGACGATGGCTGACATATTGAAACCGGACCTATGTGTCATTGGCGCGGGGTCCGGCGGCCTCTCGGTCGCGGCGGGCGCGGCTCAACTGGGAGCAGAGGTCGTGCTACTGGAACGCCACAAGATGGGCGGCGATTGCCTGAACTATGGCTGCGTGCCGTCCAAGGCGCTGCTGGCTGCCGCCAAGCGCGCGCAAACAATGCGGAAAGTCGGCGATTTCGGCATTCAGCCGGTCGAGCCCGTCATTGACCACTCGGCGGTTTTCGCCCATGTCCGAGAAGTCATCGCCGCGATCGAGCCGAACGATTCCGTTGAGCGCTTCACCGGCCTTGGCGTCAAGGTGATACTCGCCGAAGGCTGCTTCAAGGACAAGACCACCCTCACAGCCGACGGCGTAGACATCAAGGCTCGCCGCTTCGTGATCGCGACCGGCTCGCAGCCGGCCATCCCGCCCATCCCGGGCCTTGATGAAACGCCCTATTTCACCAATGAAACGATTTTCGATACGCCCGGCTTTCTCAAGCATCTCATCATTATCGGCGGCGGCCCCATCGGTCTTGAAATGGCGCAGGCCCACCGCAGGCTGGGCAGCGAAGTCACGGTAGTTGAAGCTGCTATACCCCTCGGCAAGGACGACGAGGAGTTGCGTCACATCGTTCTGTCCCGTCTGGAGGAAGAAGGCGTAAACATTCTCGACAAGGCCAGGGTCGAGCGCACCGAGCCTTTCGCGGGAGGCGTTCGCATCACCTTTACCAAGGACGGACAATCCTATTCGCTCGACGGATCGCATCTCATGCTCGCCGTCGGCCGCCGCCCGAATCTGGAAGCGCTGAACCTCGATGCGGCTGGCATTAAGTATGAACGCAGTGGGATTACCGTAAATAGCGGCCTTAAAACGACAAATCGGCGAATTTACGCGATCGGAGACATTGCAGGAGGCCCGCAATTTACCCATGTAGCAGGGTATCATGCATCCATAGTGGTTAAGAACGCGTTATTTAGGATACCGGCTAAAGCGGATCGCTCAACGATCCCCTGGGTGACGTTTACCGATCCTGAACTGGCGCATGTCGGTTTGACCGAAACAGATGCACGTGCAAAACATCGTAACAGTATCAACGTCCTGCGTTGGCCGTACTTTGAAAATGATCGAGCTCAGGCCGAGCGTGAAACAGAAGGTTTCGTGAAGGTCGTAACGAACAAGAAGGGCAGAATTCTTGGCGCAAGCATGGTTGGCGCGAATGCGGGCGAGTTGATACAGCTATGGAGCCTCGCAATGCAGAAAAAGATCAATGTCAGTGCGATGGCGAGCTATGTCGCGCCCTATCCGACCATGATGGAAATCAACAAGCGCGCCGCTGTAACGTACTTCCTGCCGAAATTGACCAGCCCGTTGGTAAAGAGAGTGGTTGGCTGGTTGAAGAAGCTGGGGTGAGATCGAAGCTTAATTGATCAGGTTAGCGAATTGGCGTTTTTCACAAATGGTTCCCGGAACCAGGAGAATGAAGGACTGTCGGACAGCGCAGAGCCGCCTCAAAGGCGGCTGAGCCTTCACTTTGGGCTGTCCACAAAGCTGCTACTGCTGACCACGGCATTCGTGATGCTTGCCGAAGTGTTGATCTTTGTTCCCTCTGTCGCCAATTTCCGCAAGACATGGCTGACAGAGCGTCTTGCCGCCGCCCAAATTGCCGCTCTCGCGGCGCAGGCGTCAACGGACGAAGAAGTTCCTGAAAAACTCGGCGCGCAGCTTCTCGACAGCTCGATGATCCACAGCCTTGCGGTCAACCAGGACGGGGCACGGCGTCTGATCATGAAATCGCCCGTGAACGGCATGGTCGATGCGCATTACAATCTCGAAACAGCGAGTTTCTTTTCACTGATCGCTGATGCGCTTTATGTTTTCGCCTCACCGCGCGACCGCCTCATCCTCGTCATGGGCCAACCGCAGCTGTCTGAAAGCCTCGTCGAAATCGTGCTGACCGAACGCCCGCTGAAACAGGCTGTCTATGATTACGCTTTCAACATCTTTGCCCTGTCAGTGGCCATCTCGCTTTTCACGGCCACGCTGGTCTATCTGTCGCTGAACTGGTTTCTTGTCCGCCCGGTCTCGCGCCTGACCTGGAATATGGTCGATTTCCGTGCAAATCCCGAAGACGCCAGCCGCGTTATCAAGCCATCGGGGCGAACGGATGAAATCGGCATGGCCGAGGACGAACTGGCGACCATGCAGAATGAACTGATCAACATGCTCCGGCAGAAAAACCGGCTCGCCAGCCTGGGGCTTGCCGTCAGCAAGATCAATCATGACCTGCGCAACCTCCTCTCCAGCGCCCAGCTCATTTCCGACCGGTTGAGTTCAAGCTCCGACCCGATGGTCCAGAAATTCGCCCCCAAGCTGATCGCCTCACTCGATCGCGCGATCGCGCTGTGTTCGGAAACGCTGCGTTACGGCAAGGCCGAGGAATCGCCGCCCGAGCGCCACCGCTTCCTGCTTCTGCCGCTGCTTGAGGAGCTGGGCGAAAGCCTTGCCCTGCCCTCGCATGGCCGCATCGCCTGGCGCATCGAGGCGGACCCTATGCTCGAAATCGATGCCGACCGGAATCAGCTCTACCGCATTCTCCACAATCTGGTCCGCAACGCCACGCAGGTGCTCGAAGCGCTGGAAAATGAGGCCAGCCCCGAAATCCGTATCGTCGCGGAACAGGACGGCGATCATATGCTGATCACTGTCGCCGATAACGGCCCCGGCGTGCCCGCACGCGCCAAGGAAAATCTGTTCAAGGCGTTTCAGGGTTCGCTGCGCGTTGGCGGCACCGGGCTTGGCCTGGCGATCGCGGCTGAACTGACGCGCGCTCATGGCGGCGCGATCTGGCTTGAGGAAACCTGCATCGGGGCGACATTCCGCATTAAAATGCCGAACCGGGCGCACAAGCTTGCAAATTCCACCGATGAGAACGCACAGAATGATGCAGGGATACTTGCTTTCGGCCGCGTAAAACATTAGAAGGATGAAACGGGTCGCGCATCGTGGCCCCTGGCGCCGCCGCAAGGCGGTCTTTTCTTTTAGCACCGGTAGCTCAGCTGGATAGAGCACCAGACTACGAATCTGGGGGTCGGGAGTTCGAATCTTCCCCGGTGCGCCATTTTGTTTTCACGACCTGAAAAGTCACCAAGGAGCTTGAACGGCAAGGACAAATCCGCCGTTCTAAATCCCTCATTTCGTGTGTATTGCAATTTGTCGGCAAAGGTGAGTTTGAGCACCGCCCGACGGTCTTCCAGACGCTCAGAACGCCATAGATTCCAAGGGTTTGCCAGAAATCCGAGCGCCGTTCTAAGTGTATCGTCAAAGCTGCTGACCGGACGGGTGCCTCCAGCCATCTTTTCGCGGATGACATGCTTTTCTTCTTCAAGCGCACGAACCCTGTCTTCATAGGCGGCGATAACGCTTGGTACGCTGGCATCCAGAATGCGTTCAAGAAGCTGACCGACCTGAC
>JAHQVI010000083.1 GCA_019634405.1 Hyphomicrobiales bacterium | reverse complement strand
TTCGGGAGCAGGGGGTCGGTGGTTCGAATCCACTCACTCCGACCATCCCGTATTTTACTGAAGTTCAACCGCGAGAGCGCTTTCCGGAAAGGTGGACCCGATACACTGTCAGGAGTGCGCGTAAACTCAGGGCTTGGGAGCTCTCGTGGTGCGCCCGGATCAACAGACAAACGCTCCGGAGCGCCGGACTTTCAACAGACGTGGCAGCGGCCCTCTATCTCTGAGTTTAGCATCGGATTTATCCGAAAACCGGCGCCACTTTTCCGGTTCGATGCTCTAATCATCATTTGCCTCGTTATCGACCGCCGGATCGTAGATGAAGTAATTCGGCCACAAGTCGCGAAACACCGTGATTTCGAGCCGGAGCGTGTCCAGATGATCGTTCAATAGGCTGACCGCCATTTCGGCGTCACGATCGACGATTGCATCGAGAATCCCGACATGTTCATTGACGACGCGCTCCATGCGCCCATGTTGGGGCAGGGTTAACATGCGATAACGCTCAACCTGAATTCTGATCTGCTGGATCATCTCCCAGATGCCGGGATGACGCCCCGCCGCGGCAATGGCTGCGTGAAAATCTTTATCAGCCCGGTAAAACGCTTCCTCGTCGCCAGCATCCGCCATTTCCTGCTGGCGCTGAATAATCTCACGAATTTCCATCAATTGGCTTGCCGTGGCGCGTTTGACGGCTTTGCGAACCGTGACTTCTTCAAGCGCCCGGCGCGCGACCAGAGCTTCGCGGACGATCGACACAGGAATTCGCGCCACGAATGTTCCTGATTTTGGGATGACATCGACGAGCCGCTCTTCGGTGAGCCGTAGAACCGCCTCACGAACAGGGGTCCGGCTAATGCCGTACCGCTCCGTTAGCGCTTTTTCAACGATGGGACTACCCGGCGTCAGTCGCATTGCGACAATATCATTGCGCAAGTCGCGATAGACGACCTCCGAGTTCTTGGCGGTGCGCAAGGCGTGCGTATACCGCTCAACTGGCGGTGGCGCGTTCCGCGCTCTTGGTTTACGCTCTTTCTTCACAGGATGTGCTTTGGGCGACGTCTTCCCTGACACGCTGCTTCCCTAGGTCTTAAGATTCTAAAATTTGCTGCGCTTGGCTCACTACGTCCATTACGTAGTCATCTTTTTTTATCTTTCGATGTTAATCGTGACAGATCTGCGCCAATCAAGACCTCTTGCAGCACAGGTCAATCTCGTATACAAAATACTTCTTGTATACAAGTTATTGCAAGAACCAATTAGCGCGTTTTACGCCAGATAAAATATGGGAGGAAGATATGATTGGTAAATCTCTCCGGAGATTTGGGCTTGCGGTCGCCTGCGCCGTGATCTCGGCGGGCGGCGTAAATGCTGCCGATCTGAAATGGGCTCATGTTTATGAAGAAGGCTCCAGCTACCATAAATGGGCCATCTGGGCTTCAGAGCAGATCAAGGAAAAAACCGAAGGGCGCGTCAATGTCACCGTCTATCCGGCCTCATCGCTCGGCAAGGAAGCCGAGATCAATGAAGGTCTGACGATTGGTTCGGTCGATATCATCTATACGGGTCCCAGTTTTGCAGAACGCGATTACGGTCCGATCGCCATTTCCGATTACCCATTCATGCTGAAAAATTACGATCACTGGAAAGCCTATCGGGACAGTGATCTTTTCACGGATCTTGCTCAGGGTTACAAGGATGCCACAGGCCATACGGTGATGGCGATTACCTGGTATGGATATCGCCATGTAACGTCGAAATTCCCTATCACCAAGCCGGAAGACATGAAGGGCCTGAAAATCCGCGTGCCGGATTCTCCGGTCATGGTGATGTTTCCGAATGCGGTTAGCGCTAATCCAACGCCGATCGCGTTTGCGGAAGTCTATCTGGCTCTGCAGCAGGGCGTCGTCGATGCGCAGGAAAATCCGCTGCCGACGATCAAATTCAAGAAATTCTATGAAGTTCAGTCGAACATCAACCTGACCGGCCATATCGGCAATTCGCTGATCGTTATCGTCTCAAGCACGGCGATGGGGACTCTCGGTGACGATGCTGCGACGGTCGAAGCTGTGCTCAAGGACGCGGCTGCGCAGACGGCCGAGGAGATCAACCAGTCCGAGACGGATCTCGTGCAATGGTTCCGCGACCAGGGCATCAACGTCAATGAGGTCGAAAAAGACGCTTTCCAGAAGGCGGTCGAGCCGATCCTGACGGATACGTCCAAAGTTCCCTACGAGATCGAGCATTTCGAACGGATGCAGGCTCTGGCAAACTGATCAGGTTTGTTCCGTTATAGAGGTTTCGATCAATGATTCAGTTGGGTCATGAACCCGACGGGCGCGCCGACGGCGCGTCCGCTTCCTTGAAGTTTGAAGATCAAAAAACATCAATCTCCGACATCAGATGGATCGATGGTCCCGCCATTGCCGTCTTCTGGGTTCTGGCGGTGGTGGTCTTTCTTCAATTCTTTACCCGCTACGTTCTCAACGATTCCCTCGCCTGGACCGAAGAGGCGGCGCGTTATCTTCTGATCCTGGTATGCTTTCTCGGGTCAATCAGCGCGGTAAGGCGCGGTAGCCATATCATGCTGGAATTCGTGATCCGCAAAGCGCCGCCGCTTGTTGGCAAGGGCATGGCGATCCTGGCTGAGCTGATAAGCCTTGGCTTTTTCGGCGCGCTGACCTGGATCGGTATCGAACTGACCCAGAAAACCCGGCAGCAGATGATCACCATGCCGATACCCAAAGCATGGATTTACATGGTCTGCGTTGTTGCTCTGGGGCTCATGACGCTCTATTCGGCAATCTGGCTGTGGCGAAAACTGCGATCATCCCCCGCCGAAATTGTTGCGATGCTCGATCATTCTCCCGCGAGCGATTGAAAGTAAAATATCATGTCGATCCTTCTCATGATCATGCTGCTGTTCGTGCTGATGGTGATCGGTGTACCGGTCGCAGTGGCGCTGGCGCTCTCCTCTCTTGCCTTTGTCGCGACGAATGGCATGCCGTCCATGATCGTGCTGGCCAATATGGTTAACGGCATCAATTCCTTTCCGCTGATTGCCGTTCCGTTCTTCATTCTGGCTGGCAATCTGATGAACTCGGCGGGGATCACGACCCGCATATTCGATTTTGCGCGGGCGACTGTGGGCTGGATGCATGGCGGTCTTGGCCATGTGAATGTCGGCGCCAGCGTGATCTTTGCCGGCATGTCAGGTGCGGCGGTCGCCGATGCGGGCGGTCTCGGCAATATCGAGATCAAGGCGATGCGTGAGTCCGGCTACGATACGGATTTTGCGGTTGGGATCACGGCGGCGTCCTCCACGATCGGTCCGATTATTCCCCCGTCGCTGCCGCTCGTCATCTATGGCGTGATTGCCGATACATCAATCGGACAGCTTTTTACGGCGGGGCTGATACCCGGCCTGATGATGGCAATTTCACTGATGATCATGGTGGCCTGGTATTCGCGGAAACGGAATTATCCGCGTGATCTCAGCTTCTCGGTTTCACGTTTCGGCAGTACGTTCCTGCATGCGCTTATGCCGCTGATGACGCCGATCATCATTATCGGCGGGATCATGGGGGGCATTTTTACGCCGACAGAAGCGGCAATTGCGGCTGTGGCCTATTCGATGTTTCTTGGACTGTTCGTTTATCGAACACTCGACTTCCGGAAGATCATGCGTGTTTCCATGGATACAGTAGAGACGACAGCGGCGATTATGCTTATCGTAGCCGCCTCGACGATCTTCGCCTGGATTTTGACCGCCAACCAGGTCGCGCTGCATTTCTCGCAGAGCATGCTGGAGCTGACAGATAACAAGACCGTTCTTCTGTTGATGATTACGGCCATTATCCTGGTCATTGGTCTGTTCATGGAGACGATTGCAGCGATCACGATCCTGACGCCGGTATTGCTGCCGGTCGCGGTCACGCTCGGGATCGATCCGGTTCATTTCGGCATCATCATGATCCTGAACCTGATGATAGGGCTGTTGACGCCGCCTGTCGGTATGGTGCTCTACGTGCTCTCGAAAGTCGCCAATGTCCCGTTCGAGAGATGCGTTACGGCGACAGCGCCATTCCTCGTTCCGCTGGTGACGGTCCTGGTGTTGCTGACCTTTATCCCGGAACTCTCGATGTGGCTGCCGACGATGCTGTATCGCTAGAGGGGGATTCGAAAAGCGCATACCTGCTTTCGGACAAGGATGCGCGTTTAAACATTATGCGGAAGCCGCTCGCACTCAACTCTGAGCGGCTTCTTTTTCAACGCGGTTATCCTCCGAACCGGCGTCTTCAGCATCATCCTCTGACTGCGCCTGCACCCAGTCCGCCACGGCGGGAGCCAGCGAAGCCGTGCGGACGGTCGCGCCCGCATAGATGGTCTGCTCCTCGACCGGTATACTCTCACGCTGTGTCATCCGATAAACGCAAAATGCGAAGATCAGCAAATGTCCGGCGGCAAGAAACCACAGGAAAGCTTGCGACCCGAATATATCCATGACCATACCCGTAATGGGCGGACCGAGGACGGCGCCGGATCCGAAAACCAATATCAGGCCGCTGCCCGCTGCAACGAACTGCTCCGGTCGAAGATAGTCATTCGTGTAGGCGATAAACAGCGAGTAAAGAAGAAGAGGGCCAAGCCCTATCAAGGCTGCGCTGACGATGACCATGGACGGACCAAGACTGAACGCTGTCCCGCTAATGATCGGAACGATGGAGCCAAATAGGGCAAGGCCAGCGATCACCTTGCGCCGGTCGATGCGATCCGAGAGCTTGCCGATCGGCCATTGGAGCAAAGCGGCTCCGACGATGAGGCTGAACATGAAAAGGGACGTCTCGAAATTCGTCAGGCCGACATTGTAAGTATAGACGGCTCCCATGCTGAAGATAGCTCCCTGCAGGAGCCCTGAGCCAAAGGAACCGATAAAACCGAGCGGCGATACTTTGTAGAGTTCGCTTATCGCCAGGCCCTCGACATTTTCAGGGATCGGTTGGGGAGAGATTGACAGCAATATCGGCACGGCGGCGAATGTTATCAGGGCTGAGCAGATGATAAAAAGGTCATGGTCGGATGGCGAACCCGTCAACAGCAGCAGTTGACCACCGGACATCCCGATATAGCTGATCACCATATAGACGGCCAGCAAGCCACCGCGGTGCTGATTGGTTACGCGATCGTTTAACCAGCTCTCGGTCACGATATATGCGCTGGCGAGACAATAGCCGGTGACAACGCGCATCAGGCCCCAGACGAGCGGATCGACGAAGAGACTTTGAACGAGGATGGAGAGCGAGGCCAGCGACGTCGTCGCCGCAAATACGCGCAGATGGCCAACCCGCCGGATTGTTTTCAGGGCAAACATTGATCCGAGAAGGAAGCCAATGAAGTACCCCGTCATCACAAAACCGGTGACGGTGGAGCCGAAGCTTTCCGTTGCCGCCCGAAGGCTAAGCAATGTTCCCTGGAGACCATTGCCAAGCATGAGGAATGCGACGCCAAGCAGCAACGCCCAGAGGCTTCCTGCTGCCGAAAACACTGGATTGCTGCGAAGTCCACTCTCGCGGTTCATTGCAAGATCCGACTACACGGTCGCCTCCCATCGCGGTTATTTATTCGTAACCGCGATGGGAGGCGCTCTCGAAGAGCTAT
>JAHQVI010000082.1 GCA_019634405.1 Hyphomicrobiales bacterium | reverse complement strand
GCTAATCACGCGGCGATCATCCACACGACGCGCGCCAGGCTGGTTTCTCGGCATAAACGGCTCAATCGCTGACCAGGCTTCGTCGCTCAACCAGAAAAGTCGGGTTATCATCCGCTCCCTCATCCCATGAGCAAAGTTGAATCATGATTTGCCTATGCAGATCAATGGAGTGATTGGGTTTTGAGCCTAGTCATTATTGTCTCCATTTCCATCCCCCAAAACATAGACACGGCTCAGTATTTCGATTAGTGCTTGATTTTTGCGATCATTGTTCGAATTTTTAGAAAAATGATTGAAGACTATAAAGCGCTGGCTGTGTTTGTCGCTGTTGCCGAAGCAGGCAGTTTCAGTGCGGCTGGCCGTAACCTCAAACTTTCAACCTCCGTTGTCAGCCATCACGTTTCGAAACTGGAAGCACGGCTTGGCGTTTCGCTGCTTTTCAGATCAACGCGGTCGCTATCACTGACCACGGAAGGTCAGCGAGTGCTTGAGGCCGGACAGCGCATGGTTGCCGCGGGCACTGAAGCCCTGGACGCGCTTACGGCGATCAGCCGGTCGGCGCATTGCGTATTACAATGCCCGCTTTTGGCGAGCGGAACGTAGTCCATCGCGCCGTCTGGAGTTTCGCCCGCACGCATCCGATGGTGGCAATCTCTTTGGAAGGCAGCGATACGCCCATCGATCTTGTTAAAGATGGTTTTGATGTCGCAATCCGGCTGGGATTGTTGAAGGACAGCGCGATGAAAAGCCAGAAACTGGGCGAGTTTTATCGCAAGGTCGTCTGTTCGCCCTCGTACCTCTACACCCGACCTCAGATCCGCACGCTGGAGGATCTTCAGTACTGCGATTTCATCTCGATTGCCATGCTGCCGGATCGTTTCCAACTGCTGCGTGGCGAAGAGCAAGTTGATATAACGCCGCAAAACATACGATTGGAGGTTAATTCGATTTCGGCGGCGAAATCTGCGGTGATGGCAGGGCTCGGCATTCAGCATCTGCCGATGGGCGAAATTCAGGACGAACTCGCCGGTGGTGAGTTGGTGCACATCCTGCCGGAGTGGTATCTGCCGGTTCTGGGCATCTATGCGGTCTGGCCGGAAAACGGACCGCAAAAATTTCTTACCAAGCGGTTCATCGACGCGCTAGCCAAGGCAATCCGGTCGTAGGATAGACGGTGCAGGCCTTCCGGAACAGCCGCGCCCATCCGCAGCCATGATCCAGCTCCCCATCAAATATTGTGGGTATTGACGCGCTTCGACAGCGCCGCGGCGCTTTCCTTGCGCTCGCTATAGCGAGCGGTCAGATAGTCGGCGCGGTCGCGCAGCAGCAGCGTGAACTTCATCAGTTCCTCCATGACATCCGTGATGCGGTCATAGCAGGGCGATGGTTTCATGCGTCCATCTTCGTCAAATTCAAGAAACGCCTTGGGCACTGACGACTGGTTCGGGATGGTGAACATGCGCATCCAGCGGCCGAGTATTCGCAGCTGATTGACCGCGTTAAAACTTTGCGACCCGCCTGAGACCTGCATGACGGCCAGCGTTTTGCCCTGGGTCGGACGGACGGCACCGATTGACAGTGGAATCCAGTCGATTTGCGCTTTCATTATGCCATTCATTGAGCCGTGCCGCTCGGGAGAGCACCACACCATGCCTTCCGCCCACATCGCCAGGTCGCGCAATTCGGTTACCTTGGGATGGTCCGCCTCAGCGTCATCGGGGAGCGGCAGACCGCTTGGATTGAAAGTGCGCGTCTCTGCGCCCAATCGGCGGAGGATGCGGGCAGCCTCTTCGCAAGCCAGCCGGCTATAGGCGCGTTTTCGCAGCGAACCATAGAGCAGCAATATGCGCGGTGCGTGCTCGGCCCGCGGGGCTTCAAGAAGCCGATCTTCCTCAATTGGCTGGAATGCGTCTTCGCAGATATTCGGCAATGTATTGATCGGCTCAGACAACTCGGTTTCCCTTCTCATCAATCATGAGGGCGCCGTCCTCCTTGTGGAATGGCCCGGCTGGCATGCGGTCGAGCAGGTCCAGAACCGTATCGCTTGGCCGGCAGAGGCGCACGCCTTTTGACGTGCAGACAATCGGGCGGTTGACGAGAATGGGGTGCGCGATCATTGCGTCCAACAGCACCTCGTCAGTCGCGCCAGGCTCGATGAGCCCCAGCTCCGCCGCCGGCGATTTTGTTTCGCGAAGCGCGGATCGAGGCGTTAACCCGGCCGCTGCAAAAAGTCCCAGAAGCTGTCCTTTAGTCCATCCGGTTTTCAGATATTCAATGACCGTTGGTTCATATCCTGCGGCCTTGATGATCGCAAGCACATTGCGGGATGTGCCGCAATCCGGATTGTGATGGATAACGATATTCACGTTTGATCCCTTGCCTTTGTGACAGTTGAAGGGCGACAGCATCGGACCGAAAAGTGGACGCCGGTTTTCGGGTAATTCCTATGATTGGCCATAGAGATAGAATGCCACATCTGAGTCAGGTTAGCAGTCGGGCGCTCCGATATCAGCCGGGTTGCACCCAAACCTCAATGGCTGACACATTGATGGTCTAGGTATAGCGGTAAATTCATGTTGGTTGCAAGAGCACAGAACGCCGCAGTGCAGGTGAAGAGGCTGCCCTGAAATTATCACGGCCAGTCCTGGAATCCGCTAATAACTTCCACATACACTCCGTATCGAATTCAGCCAGGCCTTCAATTCTGCGATTGTTTCGCTCTATCGACTGATAAAGAAAGACATTTCATAATATTTAACAATAAAAATAATGTATTTTTGTTATAATCGGTAATTTAATTATAATTTATATCAATTTGATCGCGCAATTAACAAAATAAAAATTTTTTATTATATATATTTTTTAAGCATACCCGCTTTGGAAAGCTACGTGAGAAATACAAAATGAAGTCTGTTTAAGCAATATTTAATTCGTTCCTACCTATTTTGTATCTTTTTACGGGGTACAAGGCATGAAATACCTGTTTTTTACTATTGTTGCAGTTGTTTCATTATTGTGCGCTGCTCCAATATCCTATGCTCAAAACCTTGATGCAGTCGCCCTTACGATCGATGGCGAGATCGCTGGAGACGGGCCACGGAATTTTTCCATCAGCGAACTCGAAGCTCTGGGCAGCGTTACGATCGAAACGGAAACGCCGTGGCATGATGGCAAGGTCAAGTTCGAGGGCGTGCCACTTGATCGGCTCATGGAGCATATCGGTGCGTCAGGTAAAACAGCCTTCGTTATCGCGCTCAACAACTATCGCACCGAAGTGCCAATTTCGGACTTTTCAAAATATCCCGTCATTCTCGCAATAAAAAAAGACGGTATCTATATGCCGGTAAGTGATAAGGGTCCATTGTTCATAATATACCCTTATGATTCCTATGATGAACTAAATAGTGAGTTGTATTACTCGCGTTCAGCTTGGCAGGTGCGTAGCATTACTATCAATTAGTGCGTTTCCTGGATGTTCGCATGCCAACGGCTTTTAACCTGTTCCGTGTCATCGCAATTAGCGTCGTCTCATGCTTGACGCTCGCTGCGATTTCACATCATTACCTCTTCAATGCGACTGAAAATGTCGTTGGCCGCTCCATGCGGCATGATATCGCCTGGACGGGAACCAATGGTCGCCTGGAAGCTGCTCACTTTGAGAAATATGTCGCCCGTTTTGGCGCCCTTGGGACCACGAAAGACGCAGAAGCTGCCCAGCTCTATTATCAGATCCTCCGCAGTCGCTTAAGCACGTGGAACTCGGGAGTTTTCAGA
Source organism: Hyphomicrobiales bacterium (assembly GCA_019634405.1). Taxonomy (GTDB): domain Bacteria; phylum Pseudomonadota; class Alphaproteobacteria; order Rhizobiales; family Rhodomicrobiaceae; genus JAHQVI01. The sequence continues at coordinate 6,298 of JAHQVI010000082.1, read as the reverse complement.
AAGTTCATAGAAAGCTCGCCGGAACGGCTAGAACTTCTCAACACGGTCACTGCACGCGTTGAAAATCTCGAAACGGATATTGCCCGGATCGAGATGCCGGATGCGCGCAAACGCGTATTGGACGCGCTGAGTGAAATATCTCCGGTCATCGAACAAATCGGTGCGGAGACATTTATAAATAGCATGCAGCAATCGAGCGCTGTTCGTGATGATTTGCGCTATCATCAAGAGCTATATTACTGGCTTTTCATCGCGCTCATGCTCAGCGGGGTGATTGCAATTGTATTTACGGCCTATCAAAATCGATCATTACGCTTAGCGCATCTTGCTGAAGCCAAACAGGCAGACAAGCTCTTCTTTCTTGCTCGCCATGACAGCCTGACCAAGCTTCCAAACCGCTCCGCCTTCGAAGCTGCCTATACGAGTGCGCTGGAGAGGAAGACCGGGGACGATCAAATCGTTATTGCGGCTATCGATCTGGATGGTTTCAAATCCGTCAATGATCTCCTCGGGCACGCTGCGGGCGATGCCGTGCTGATTGCGGTCTCCAAACTTCTGACCGCCGAGACTTTGAATCAGGATAGCCGCAATGTCGTATGCCGCATTGGCGGCGATGAATTCCTGGCGCTTTTGTGGATGCCGAGCAATGCGCCAATGTCCATGGAATTCGCCAATCGTATTCTAAAAACCCTGTCACGGCCTTTGGAGACACGCTTTGGGGAGATCATGATCGGCGCCTCGATCGGGATGGCGACGAGTGAAGACAACGCTGTCGATGATCTCATTGTCAGTGCCGATCTTGCCCTGACGCGGGCGAAGGTGGCCGGTAAGGGCGTGGCGCTGTCTTTCCAACCCGATATGCTGGTTGATCTGAAGCGGCGCTTGCGTCTCGAAGCCGATCTTGGTCTTGCCGTCGCAGCGGATCAGATCAAGCCATATTACCAGCCGAAAGTAGATCCCTCAACGTTGCAGCTCACCGGACTTGAAGCGCTCGCCAGATGGCGTCATCCTGAGCTTGGCTGGATTTCACCGGCGGAATTTGTACCGATCGCCGAGGGCAGCGGTGCGATCTTCAAGATCGGCAAAATGATGCTGGACGCCGCTTGCCGGGACGCAATCAGCATCCCGAGTGACATCAGCATTTCGGTCAATCTTTCGGTCCTTCAGATCCTGAACGACGATATCGTCGATGTCGTGAAGCAGGTCCTGTCGTCCCACCGCGTTCCCGCCTCGCGCCTGACGCTTGAGATCACTGAGTCGGTGATGATGACGGATACCGAAAAAGTGCTGGATGTTCTGACCAATCTGAAAAAACTCGGAGTGCGCATTTCCCTGGATGATTTCGGTACAGGATATTCGGCGCTATCCTATCTGGCGCGGTTCAATTGGGATGAATTGAAGATCGATCGCAGTTTCATTCAGGGAGCTTTATGCGACCCGATGAATCTGACGATTATTCGAACGGTCAAGATCCTGGCTCAGGAAATCGACGCCAAGCTGACGATTGAAGGTGTGGAGACGCACGAGCAGCATGAATTATTGCGCGGTATCGGGTGTGATACTGCGCAAGGTTATCTTTTCGGGCCGCCGGTGCCGTTAGCGGATCTTGAGCCATTGCTGCTGGGCGCTTTGACCGGCAAGCAGACAAAAGGAAAAGACGAAAAAAAACTGCCGGTCGATCTGACGGACTATGTGATCGCCATCAACTAAATGCCCGGCCGGCGCCGCAAGTCTCAAAAAACACGACCTTCCCGCGGTCATGGCTGAGGCGCTCTATCTCCATCCCGCCTTATTGCGACAATAACCGTCGTTGACGTCCATACCCTTATCGGCAATGTCCGGTAGGTTAGGGTGCTGACATGTGAGCCGTCGCAGCAGCTGGTCCTGAATTAGGTGATCCTCGCCAGGTTTCTGGCGCGGTCAATCCGCTGGCTGGAATGCCGGCGGCCTGTCATTGGCACGTGAACCGGAGGTTCGTTCTCCCATTGCCGGAAAAAATAGCAAGACCGAGAGACCGCTCATGCCCCTTCAAATGAACCGCGACGTTTTCGTTACCTGCGCTGTAACCGGCTCAGGCGGGACACAGGATCGCAGCCCGCACGTGCCGCGCAGTCCCGAACAGATTGCGGCCTCCGCCATCGCAGCAGCCAAAGCAGGGGCCGCGATTGTTCATTGTCATGTGCGTGATCCCGAAACCGGCGCGCCTTCGCGCGATCTCAAACTCTATCGCGAAGTCACCCAGCGCATCCGCGACGCTGAAATCGACGTTGTTCTCAATCTGACTGCGGGACTGGGCGGCGATATGGTTTTCGGTCGCCCCTCAGCGCCGTTGCCGCTCGCCGATGGCACCGATATGGCGAGCGCGGAGGAACGCATGGCGCATATCGCCGATTGTCTTCCGGAAATCTGCACGCTTGATTGCGGAACCATGACCTTTGCAGAAGCCGACTCTGTCATGACCAACACGCCGGGCATGTTGCAGGCCATGGGCTCCATGATGACCGCGCTCGGCGTGAAGCCGGAAATCGAGGCCTTCGACACCGGGCATCTATGGTACGCGAAACAGCTTGTCACAGATGGCGTACTGACCGCGCCCGCCCTCGTGCAATTCTGCATGGGCGTTCCATGGGGCGCGCCCGACGACCTGAATACATTCATGGCCATGGTGAACAATGTGCCGCCGGACTGGCACTGGTCCGCCTTCTCCATCGGGCGCAATGAATTTGCCTATGTTGCCGCTGCGGTGCTTGCCGGGGGCAATGTCCGGGTTGGTCTGGAAGACAATCTCTGGCTCGCCAAAGGTGAACTTGCAACGAATGAGGCGCTTGTGTCCCGCGCCGTCACGATCATCGAAGCCATGGGAGCAAGCATCATGAAACCGGCGGCGGTTCGCGAGAAACTCGGCCTGACGAAACGGGCCCCGCGATGATGGGCGCGCGCAGAAAAGCCGCCATTATCGGCGGCGGTGTCATTGGCGGGGGGTGGGCTGCGCGGTTCCTTCTGTCCGGATGGGATGTGGCCCTTTTCGATCCCGATCCGGAGGCCGCACGCAAGATTGACGAAGTGCTCGGAAATGCGCGCCGGTCATTGCCCGCCCTGTCTGAATATCAGTTGCCCCGTGAGGGACGGCTGATCTTGTGCGACACCATCGAAGCGGCCGTGTCCGATGCTGACTGGATACAGGAAAGCGTGCCCGAAAGGCTCGATCTCAAACATAGCGTTTTTGCCAGGATCGAGGCTCATGCGCCCGAGACGGCGCTGATCGGCTCTTCGACATCCGGCTTCCCCCCCAGCGCATTGCAGCAACGGGCTAAACGGCCAGCTTCAATCTTTGTCGCTCATCCATTCAACCCGGTTTACTTGCTGCCGTTGGTGGAACTGGTCGGTGCGTCCGGGACCACGGGGCGCGCCTCGGCCATTCTGACCGAAATCGGCATGAAGCCGCTGGTCGTCCGCCGGGAAATCGAGGCGCATATTGCCGACCGGCTGCTGGAAGCGGTATGGCGGGAAGCGCTCTGGCTGATCAGGGATGACATCGCGACGACGGAAGAAATCGACGATGCGATCCGCTTCGGATTTGGCCTGCGCTGGGCGCAGATGGGGCTGTTCGAAACCTACCGCATTGCGGGCGGCGAAGCGGGCATGGCGCATTTTATCGAGCAGTTCGGCCCCTGCCTGCAATGGCCATGGACGAAACTGATGGATGTTCCCGAACTTACCGACGAACTGGTGCTTAAGATCGCCAACCAGTCGGATCAGCAATCCGGGGCGTATTCCATCCGCGAACTGGAGCGCATTCGCGACGACAATCTCGTTGCCATGATGCGCGCGCTCAAGGGGCGTGGCTGGGGCGCCGGCGCGTTGCTGCAAGAGCGTGACGCGCGGCTGAAACCGTATAACGACCAGGATTTTTCAAAGCCGATCATCTCCGTCGCCCGCAAGATCCCCATCGACTGGACCGATTATAATGGTCACATGAATGAAAGCCGTTACGGGCAGGTCTGGTCGGATGCGGCCGACGCCGTGATGACGATGATCGGCGCTGACGCCGACTATATCAAGGGCGGTCGCAGCTATTTCACCGTCGACACCCATACGCGCTTCGCCAATGAGTGCCATGCAGGCAGCGCCATTGAGGTGACCACGCACATTCTGGAGGGAGCGGGGAAAAAACTGCGCCTGTTCCATGAGATGCGGGACGGCGCCGGAGGGCTTGTTGCGAGCTGTAACCAACTGCTCATCCATGTAAGCCTCAAGACGCGGCACTCCTGTCAACCGGCAGCCGAAATCAGTCAGAAGCTGGCCGCCATCGTCCAACAGCAGGCGGTATTGCCGAAACCGGAGAAACTGTAAATGCGGTTTGGTCTGACAAAAGAGCAGGACATGATCGTGTCCACCGTTCGCGCGTTTGTGGAGAAGGAAATCTACCTGCACGGGGATGAAGTCGAGCGCACCAACGAAGTCCCGCCAGCCGGACACCGGGGGTTGGACAGGTCTTTGTCTCTTCTCAACACGCGCTGCGCAAGGACCTCTTGGGCAATGGTCAAGCCGCCATGCGAACGACCCGTGAATCAGGATCACAGGGCATCTTTTGACAGTTGGCTGCATGCCGTTGCGGGTTGACCGAAGCGGGATCGATTATCCTGAGGTCCCTGTCACGGTGTTTTTTTGGAATCGGTATTCCGTTTTCTGTGCGTAGCGCTCGCCCGGATGCAGCAGGGCTTGCGGAAAATATGGGCGGTTCGGCGCGTCCGGCCAGACCTGCGGCTCAAGGCAGAAACCGGCGAATTTCCGATAGGCGATGCCGTCCAGCCCCGGGACCTCCCGGCCAACGCGCGCGCCATCGTAAAACTGGATCCCGGGCTCAGTGGTGCTGACGTCCATCTCGACGCCTGAACGCGGCGCGCGGATGCGAGCGACCGGTCTTGCCTCTACCCGCCCTGCCGACAGGCAGAAATTGTGATCATAGCTGGCATGCCCGGCGCCCTCCGCGTTCCGGATCGGACGGGAAGAGCGGAAGTCGAAAATGCCGCCGTCGACCGGCGCGACAACGCCTGTGGGGATCAACTCCATATCGACAGGAAGATAGGCGGCGGCGTCGATCTGCACATGGTGATAGAGCGCGTCCGTGCGTCCTCCATCTTCCAGATTGAAATAGCTGTGGTGAGCAAGGTTGCAAAGCGTCGGCTGATCCGTTTCAGCCAGGAGTTCGACGACCAGCCGGCCGCCGGATTGCAGCGAATATCTGCATGTGACATTCAGCGTGCCGGGAAATCCCATTTCGCCGTCTTCAGCCGTGTATGCAAGCACGACATGGTCCTCTGCAGCGCCCTCAAGACGCCACAGGCGCTTTCCGGTCCCGGCCGCGCCACCATGAAGCGTGTGCTTGCCGAGAAAATTCGTGTCGCAGCTATAGATCTTGCCGTCTATCGCGAAACGCCCGCCCGCGATGCGGTTTGCAAAACGTCCCGCCGTCGCTCCGAAATACGGCGAATGCCGGAGATAATGATCGAAGCTGTCGAAGCCAAGCACGAGCGGCGGTTGATGACCGGCAAGCCGCAAATCCCGAATGGCCGCGCCCCATGTGATGATGCTGGCCGACAACCCCCCGCCAGTAATAGAAATGCGCTGCACGCCGCGCCCGTCGGGAAGTTCTCCAAATTTTTCCGTTGCCATGATACCGGGCCTCTTGGGTGAAGTGAGAGCGTAGGCCGATTGGCGCAGGGCAGATCTAAGAACCGCTGAGCGCCTGGATATCTTCTATCAGGCTCGCATCGATTCTCAGACCCTCCTGGAGCAATTTTGTCCTGAGTTCCTGACGCCGCCATCCGGGCACGCGCGCGCCGTCATCCGCCTCGATCATCGCAATCATGTCAGCAAATCGTGCCGTTGCGGCGCCGGAGCCGAACGCTTCGGGATCAATTGCGAGCAGCATTTGCCCGGTATTCGGCGGAGGTCCGTCGGCATCCAGGAAGGAGGAGGCTTCATAGGCGTAATTCGCGCCGGCAAGCCCTGCGCAAAGCAGCTCGACCATGAGAGCGAGCGCTGTTCCCTTGGCGTCGCCGAGCGGGATCATCGTACCCGCCAGCCCCGCCTTTGGATCCGATGTGGGCCTGCCGTCACTGTCGAGCGCCCAGCCTTCAGGCACCGGCTCCCCTTTTTGCGCGGCGGCCATGAGCTTGCCCCGCGCGACCTTGGACAAAGACACATCCACAATCACAGGATAACCGCTGGCAACGGGACAGGAAAATGCGAGTGGGTTGGTGCCGAACAGCGCTTTCCGCCCGCCCCAGGGGGC
>JAHQVI010000081.1 GCA_019634405.1 Hyphomicrobiales bacterium | reverse complement strand
GTGAAGCCGCCTTCATTGAGGCATGCATTCGCAACCTCAAGGACCGCACAGTCATCCTGATCACCCACCGCCCGGCCAGCCTTGAACTGGCGGACCGCGTGATCGAAGCAAGCGAGCTAGGCTTCGTGCCATCAGGCGACGCCGAGCGCGGCGCGGCCTGACCGGCGGGAGGCGGAAATGAGCGGTATTTGCGGGATCGTAGCCCTCAATGGGAAGCCGGTAGGTGACGCAGAACTTGGCGGAATGGTCTCAACGCTTGAGAAGCGCGGCCCCGACGGAAGCAGTGTGTGGCTCAACGGATCGACAGCTTTCGGACATACGCTGCTCGCCACCACTTCAGAGGCCCTGACCGAGACGCTGCCGCTCACGCACCAACCGACCGGCTGCACGATCACAGCCGACGCGAGGCTCGACAATCGTGAGGATTTGATCGCCGGCATTGGGACGCCCGATGCGATAGGCGATGGCGAGTTGATCCTGCGCGCATACTTGAAATGGGGTGCCGACTGCGCCGACCATCTGCACGGCGATTTTGCCTTCGCAATCTGGGACCCGCGCGAAGAATTGCTGTTCTGTACCCGCGACCTCATCGGGATGCGGCAACTCAGCTATCACCTCGGGCCGGGACGACTGTTTGCATTTGCGACCGAGCCGGATGCGATCTTGCAACACCCCGAGATTCCGCGCCGGATAAATGAAGGCCGGATCGGGGACTTTCTGGAAGACCTAGAGGCCTACGACCTTACTTCGACTTTCTACGGTGGCGTTCACCGCTTGCCGCCTGCGCACGCAATGATCCTGCGCCATGGCGCACTGCGGATCTGGAAATATGGTCATCTCACTCCGCAGCCATTGCTCAAACTGCCGAGCGATGAAGCCTATTCCGAGGCGTTTCTCGACGTGTTCACAGATGCTGTGCGTACGCGATTGCGTTCGCCAGACCCAATCGGATCAATGCTGTCCGGCGGCATGGATTCCGGATCGGTCACCGCCGTTGCCTCGCAATTGCTTAAGGGGAGCGGTCAGCCTCCACTTGATACATTCTCCGCCATCGGCACCGACGATAATTGCCGCGAAACGCGGACAATCAAAGCCGCCCAGACGATCGATCACATTGATCCGCAAACCGTGTCACTCGCCGATATGGATATCTATCGCGAGGACCTGCAAGGGCTTGTTCGTGAATGCGCCGATCCGTTCGACGGGCATATGACACTGCTCTTCGCCGTGTATCTGTCTGCCAGCCGGCGGGGACGAAAGGTTGTGCTCGACGGAGTCGGAGGCGACACGACGCTCGGCGCGCAGAATATGATCGCATGGCATTTGCGCAGGGGCCACTTCATGCAGGCTTGGCGGGAAGCGACCGGAGAAGAGCAATTCTGGGAACACCCGGATGCCGCGTGGAAAACCTTGCTTCGCGGAGCAGGTCAGACATTCGTCCCGAAATCACTTCGCGAAGCCAGGCGTGCTCTTATGAGACGTCGCAGCAACGCGGCTGCGCCCGTCAATTCGCTGCTCGACCCCGATTTCGCCGCGCGCATCGGTATCGAGGAACGCAAGCAACGAAATGCCGCGCATGTCGCGATGCCGTCGGGCGATGGGCAAGCAGATCGAGCACGGCGAATACTCCACCCTTATGTCACGGTCGCGCGGGAGCGGTATGACAGGGTTGCAAACGCAATGGCGATCGAACCGCGCGACCCGTTCCTGGACCGCCGGGTGATGGAGTTCTGTCTTTCGCTGCCCGCCGATCAACTTCAGAAAGGCGGCTGGCCAAAGACGATCCTGCGTCGGTCGATGCACGACTATCTGCCCGATTCAGTGCGCTGGCGGGTCGGAAAGGAACATCTAGGTTGGGATTTTACGTTGAGCCTATGGCAGTCCGCAACCGCTCAGTCAGACCACAGCTTCGAAAGCACAGTTTGGCCCTTCATTTGTAAAAGGTCACTAAATCCGGCGGAAAGCGACGATTCGGAGGGGGATGCAATTGCGCACCGTCTCTCCGCCCGGTATCTTGCGAATTGGATATCGACATGGGGGCGAGTCGACTATCGAAAGAAAACATAAGGAAAAGATATGTCCAATCGGATCGCAAAAAAGCCCTACCAGCAGCCAACACTCTCCGTATACGGCGCTTTTTCAAAGCTGACCGCCGGAGGTAGCGGGCTGCAGACGGAAACGGGTTCGGGGATGAACCCCAACCGACGCCCCTGATCAGCCGCCGGACAAGGCTTTACCGGGCGCCCCGAGCTTGAGGGAGAACGGATATGGTCGATCGCAACAAGAAGAAGCCCTATGCTTCGCCAAGGGTCGCTGTCATCGGTGCGTTTTCGCAGCTGACCTCTGGCGGTAGCGGCACGGTAGTTGAGGCCGGCATGCGAATGGCAATGATGCGCCGCGCCTAGCCTTGGCAATGAAACACTTTGTGAACCTTAGTTCGCTAAGGATAGTGAGAAGACACAATTTCAAGCCTGCGCGGTCGCTGATTCAACCTTAAGAATCAGTGATTGCGTAATCTTGTGCATTGCGGTAACTACCTAATCGAACAGGCCGCTTCAGGCGCGCCGGATTGATTCACGGAGTATTTATGACCGACCGGACTGACAGCAAGCCATACTCCTCACCCAAGCTGGTGACCTATGGTGCTTTCTCACAGCTCACCGCTGCTGGCAGCGGCCCGTTGTTTGAAACAGGCCCAGGCATGATGGGGACGAAGCGTCGCCCGTAACGCTCGCCGATTGAGTGACATCATCAAATTCTAGTCCCTCGGTTCCCGAGGAGGCTTTTCGTTCTAATTCCAGCCCTTTCGGGTCTGGCGTGCTTTCCGTTTGGCAATTGGTCCGCGAAAGCGCTGACGAGACGAAGCGACGCGGTCGCCCACTCCCAATTGTTCCAAATCCGACCGAATATCCATCGAGCATCACGCGCGTCAGCGATGTCTATTGCATCTCGTTCGATAACGTCGCGCGCTTTGAAGTCTGCTTCGCGCGCAAGCTCGTGACCATTTTCGATGTCGGCGCTGATACGACATCGGAAGCCCTCACTCACCTTCTCTACGATCACGTCGCTCCGCGCATTCTGGCGGGCGCTGGTGAGCTTATCATCCATGCCAGCGCCGTCGCGATTGACGGGCGGCTTGCGGTTTTCCTCGGGGAGACCGGCGCCGGAAAATCGACCCTCGCCGCAAGCCTGCATAATGCGGGCCATCGGCTGGTCGGAGACGATGCAGCCATCCTCGCGCCGTCTCCTGACGGGTTTTGCGGCCGATCGGTCTATCCCAGCCTGAGGCTTTACCCCGAATCGATTGCAGCGGTTCTAGGCGAAGATGTATCTTCCGCGCCAATGGCGCATTACTCGGACAAGAAGCGGCTGAGCCTGCCTGCTCTGGATGATGCCGATTTGTCTCCAATTCCGCTTGGCGGATTCTTCTTCCTTGTCGACGACGACGGTGACGGCCAAGTTGGTTCCAGGACGCTCAGCCCAGGCCACACCTGCATTGGCTTGATCGAAAACAGCTTCGCCCTGGACAAGGATGACGCTGACGCTGCAGCGAAGCGGATGGAAAAGATCTCGCATATTGCTCGCGAGGTACCCGGCTATGAACTGTCCTACCCTTGGGATTTCAACGTTCTCCCAAAGGTGCACAAAGAGATACTGGCCCGTATTCAAGGGCGAGCCGACCAGAACGGTGAGGATCAAGCTGTGAGTTCAAACGGATGAGCGTCCCTTCCGGATACAGTATCGCCGATTATGGAGACATGGTCGATTGCGAACCGCGCATGTCGATCTATGCCGAAGCGCTCAAACGCGCGGTCACGCCGGGCTGCACCGTCATCGATATCGGTGCGGGTTTCGGGATCTTCGCGTTGCTTGCCTGCAAATACGGGGCTGGCTCCGTCATTGCGATCGAGACCGACAGCAGTATCGAGCTGTTGCGGGAACTGGCGGAAGCGAATGGCTGCGCCGACAAGATCACGATCGTCCGCGATCTCTCGACCAATTTCGAGCCGGAAAAGAAGGCGGACGTCATTGTTTCGGACCTGAGGGGCACAATGCCGCTGTTCGAAAGCCACATCGCCGCGATCGAAGATGCTCGGAAGCGGTTACTGGCCAAAGGCGGCAAGTTGCTGCCGATGCGCGACATGCTTCGCGTGGCGCTGGCCCGATCGCCCAAGACCTATCAATCGGCGCACTCGCCTTGGACCTCAAACCGGTTCGGCCTCGATCTGAAGGCTGGGCAAAGATTCGCCGTCAACGACAGCACAAAAGTCTATTTCAAGCCGAGCGCGCTTTTGTCCGAGCCGCGCGATCTTGTAACACTCGACTATCGCAGCATAACCGACCCGAATATCGACGGCACTGTCGAGTTGACTGCAGCCACAGACAACACAGCGCATGGCTTGTTGGTGTGGTTCGATGCCGAAATCGACGAAGGTCTGATCTACTCCAACGCGCCGGGCGAACCTCCTCTGGTCTACGGCCAGATGTTCTTGCCGTTTGCTGAACCTGTGAAGGTAAAAGCGAGCGACACGGTGTCGGCTCGAATCCGGGCCCGGCTGCTCGAACAGGACTACATCTGGACGTGGGACTGCGAGGTGCGTGAACGCCACTCCGGCGAAACGCGGCAGGCTTTTCAACAGTCGACATTCAAGAGAAAGGTCATTCCGCCAGCGACCCTTAGGCCGGGCTCCAGCCAGCACGTGCCGGAACAGACACACGCCGTTCAAATCGATCGAGATTGCCTTGATCTGATCGGCGATGGAAGGACTCTGGGCGAGATAGCGCAGCTATTGCAGGATCGGCATACTGACCATTTCCCCGATTTCCAGCACGCTCTGGACCACGTAGCCAATCTTATGAGACGATATTAGGATGTATGCTCTTTACAATCGCGCCGAAACTCTGGCGAAAGACGCAAGTACAAAATTAGGGGTTAACCCGGGGGAAATGGAAGCGTGACCGACATTCTCGATCTTCACTGGAGCGTCAGCGATGACGCCGTGGCGAATCAGGTCGGCGATGAGACCGTGATCCTGCATATGGGCAATGGCACCTATTACGGGCTCGACACAATCGGGACCTTCCTGTGGGAGGGCCTCAAATCTGGCAGCTCGCCGAGCGAGACTGTGAAACAGATCACTGCGGAATACGACGTCGACGCTTCAACGGTCGAAACTGACCTTCGGCGGTTTTTGGCTGAGCTTGAAGAGCAAGGACTAGTGACAAAGTCCTGAGCACTGTCGGGCTGCGACCGCGGTGACGGCACTTGCCAGACAGCCCGTGCGGCGCTTCAACTGTCAGCCTCAATGACCGATTCATCCAAAAAGCCGCGCAGACGCGACCTGATCAAGTGGCCGCACTTGATTGTGCGCGGTGTCTGGGAATTGGCGCGGGCTCGCAAGGCAATGAGCAGCTTTGGCGCCCGCGACATTCGGCGTCTGAACAGTTCCTCGATCGACCATGCTGCGCAAAGCGGTCGGAATCCAGAAGCCGAAGAATTGATCGATCGGATTGGCTTTGTTGTCACTTTCTGCGCGCGCTATATGCCGTGGCGCAGTGACTGTTTGCCTCAGGCAATCGCCGCACAGCGCTGGCTGTCAACCGAGGGCATCGCCACGGAGATTCGAATCGGGGTCGAGCGCCCCGAAGGCGGTGAGTTTGGAGCGCATGCGTGGCTTGTTCACGGTGAAACGATCGTCACAGGAGGGGATGTGGCGCATTTTTCGGTGCTGATGAGCGAGGACTCCGCCGCAAAGGCTCCTGTTCAGCCGAGCGATTGAGCGCAAATCCGGACCTCGGACTGCCTGTTTGCGCCTTTCCGAGCCTGGTAGGAGTTCCTTATGACATTGTCTTTATTGTATGGTTGTCAAACGTGTTGCACTGCACTAAGAGCTTCTACGTAGGTTTTTGAAAAGGGCCCATAGATGATGAAATTTGC
>JAHQVI010000080.1 GCA_019634405.1 Hyphomicrobiales bacterium | reverse complement strand
GTTCTTTCAGGGCCACGCCATTCCCGGCATCTACGCCCGCGCCTTTATGGAGGGGCGTCTAAGCGCCGAGACGCTGGACAAGTTCCGGTCCGAATGCGACGGCGACGGCCTGTCCAGCTACCCCCATCCCTGGCTGATGCCCGATTTCTGGCAGTTTCCCACCGTCTCGATGGGTCTTGGTCCGCTCTGCGCGATCTATCAGGCCAGGTTCATGAAGTACTTGCACAATCGCGGCCTGATCGACATGGGCGACCGGAAAGTGTGGGCCTTTCTCGGCGACGGCGAAATGGACGAGCCGGAAAGCCTTGGCGCGATCACCCTTGCCGCCCGAGAGAAGCTCAGCAATTTGATCTTCGTCATCAACTGCAACCTGCAGCGCCTTGATGGTCCGGTGCGTGGCAATGGCAAGATCATACAGGAGCTGGAAGGCGAGTTTCGCGGCTCCGGCTGGAACGTGATCAAGCTCATCTGGGGACGCTCATGGGATGATCTGCTCGACCGAGACCATTCCGGCCGCCTGCGCCAGCTCATGGACGAAACCGTCGACGGCGACTATCAGACCTTCAAGGCCAAGAGCGGCGCGTATATTCGCGAGCATTTCTTCGGCAAATATCCCGAGACCGCCGAACTCGTGAAGGACTGGACGGAAGACGAAATCTGGGCTCTCCGCCGCGGCGGACATGATCCGGAAAAAGTTTATGCCGCCTATGCAGCCGCATCCATGTCCGACAAGCCGACCGTCATCCTCGCCAAGACCGTCAAGGGCTATGGCATGGGCGATGCAGGCGAAGGCCAGAACATCACCCATCAGCAGAAGAAGATGGCCGGGGAACATCTGCGCGCCTTCCGCGACCGATTTGAAATTCCGATCTCGGATGAAGATGTTGAAAACGCGCCCTTCCTGGAATTGTCGAAGGACCAGCTGGACTACCTGAAAGCCCGCCGCGACGCGCTTGGCGGCACCTTCCCAATCCGCAAATGGCGGGACGCGGCGAAGCTGGAAATTCCCGAGCTCGATGCCTTCGACGCCGTTCTGAAAAGCACCGGCGATCGCGAAATCTCCACGACGATGGCGTTCGTGCGTGTTCTGAACACGCTTTGCCGCGACAAGAAGATCGGTAAATTCATCGTGCCGATTGTACCCGACGAAAGCCGCACTTTCGGCATGGAAGGCATGTTCCGCCAGCTCGGCATCTACAATCCGGCCGGCCAGCAATATACGCCGGAAGACGCCGATCAGCTCATGTATTATAAGGAATCTCGGGACGGTCAGGTGCTGCAGGAAGGCATCAACGAAGCCGGCGGCATGGCCGACTGGATCGCAGCCGGCACGGCCTATTCCGTACACGGCATTCCGATGGTCCCGTTCTACATCTTCTACTCGATGTTCGGCTTCCAGCGCGTCGGCGACCTTGCATGGGCGGCGGGCGACAGCCGGACGCGTGGCTTCCTCCTCGGCGGTACGGCAGGCCGCACCACGCTCAATGGCGAGGGCCTGCAGCACGAGGACGGCCACAGCCATATCATCGCGTCCACCGTTCCCAACTGCATCAGCTACGACCCGACCTTCGGCTATGAAGTCGCCGTCATCGTCCGCCACGGCCTGCAGCGCATGTTCGCCAATCAGGAGGACGTGTTCTTCTATCTGACGCTGATGAACGAAAACTACCCTCACCCGGCGATGCCTGAGGGCGTTGAAGACGGTATCATCCGCGGGCTTTACCCGCTCCGCAAGGCACAGATGCCAGGCGATCGCCATGTCAATCTGATGGGATCGGGCACGATTCTCGTTCAGGTGCTGAAAGCGGCGGAAATGCTGGAGAAGGATTTCAACGTCACGGTCGATATCTGGTCGGCGACATCGTTCAACGAACTGGCGCGCGACGGGCAGGACTGCCTGCGCTGGAACCGGCTCAATCCGCTGGAAAAAGCCCGTGTACCTTATGTTACGGAATTGATGGGCGGCGTTCAGGGGCCGGTCATTGCCGCGACCGACTATATCAAGAACTACGCGGAACAGATCCGGCCATTCCTAAAAGCGCCCTATACTGTTCTGGGTACGGACGGTTATGGCCGCTCCGACAGCCGCGCAAATCTGCGGCGTTTCTTCGAAGTTGACGCCAATCATATTGCAGCCGCCGCGATGGTCGAGCTGTTCCAACAGGGAACGATCGACCGGCAGCTCATGGCGGAAGCGCTCGACCGGTATGAAATCGACGGCTCCAAACCTAATCCGCGCCTCGTGTAAGGCTGGAAAGAAAAGAAGAGGAAAGCGCAAATGGGCACAGTTGAGGTCAAAGTTCCCGACATCGGGGATTTCGCCAAAATTCCCGTGATCTCCATTCTCGTTGAGGCGGGAGACACCGTCTCCAAGGAAGATCCGCTCATCGAGCTGGAGAGCGACAAGGCGACAATGGAGGTGCCTAGCCCGCAAAGCGGCACGATCAAGGAAATCAGGGTCAAGGAGGGTGACACAGTCTCGGAAGGCTCGCTCATCCTGCTCATGGAAGCGGAAGCCGCAGCGGATGCGGACAACGCCAAGGGCGAGGACGCAAAGCCTGCAACGGCCGATGCGAAACCCGAGACCCCCTCGACCGCCTCCCCCTCCCCTGCTTCAGCCTCTACCGCCCTTTCCGTCCCCTCCACCTCCAATGGCCATATCTACGCCTCGCCATCGATCCGCGCTCTTGCCCGCGAACTCGGCGTTGACCTCAATATCGTCAAGGGATCGGGACGCAAGGGCCGTATCATTCGTGAGGACATCACCAAGGCGGCCAAGACAAAGAGCGGCACGACGGTCGCAACGACCGGCGGCGCTGGCATTCCGGCGATTCCGCCGGTGGATTTCGCAAAATTCGGCCCGATCGAAGAAGTCGAGATGAGCCGGATCAAGAAGATCTCCGGCCCGGTCCTGCACCGCTCCTGGCTCAACATTCCGCATGTCACGCACAATGAAGAAGCCGACATCACCAGCCTTGACACTTTCCGCCGTCAGCTCGATGCGGAAGCCAAACAGGAAGGCTACCGCGTCACGCTCCTGACCTTCATCATCCTCGCCTGCGTCCGCACATTGAAAACCCATTGGGAGTTTAATAGCTCGCTGCATCCCGAAGGCGGCAAGCTGATCCGCAAGCATTACTACAATATCGGTTTCGCGGCCGACACGCCGCAGGGCCTCGTTGTCCCGGTCATCAAGGACGCCGATCAAAAAGGCATCATCGAGGTTTCCAAGGAGCTTGGCTATCTCTCGATGAGAGCCCGCGACGGCAAGCTCAGTCCGGCGGAAATGTCCGGCGCGACTTTCACGATTTCCTCGCTTGGCGGAATCGGCGGCACGTCCTTCACCCCGATCGTCAATGCACCTGAAGTCGCCATTCTCGGCCTGACGCGCGCCAAGATGGAGCCAATCTGGGATGCCGCCAAGGAAACATTCACTCCAAGGCTGATGCTGCCCATGTCGCTGAGCTACGATCACCGTGCAATTGACGGGGCGCTGGCCGCCCGCTTCTGTGCAACACTTCGCAACACGCTCGCCGATGAGCGGCGCCTGCTGCTGTAAGGGGACATTCATGGCTGTTGAAGACATAAAAGTTCCCAATATCGGCGATTTCGACAATGTGCCGATTATCAGCGTGCTGGTTGCTCCGGGTGATATCGTCGCCAAGGAAGATCCGCTCATCGAGCTGGAGAGCGACAAGGCGACGATGGAAGTGCCAAGCCCGATGGCCGGCAAGATCGTCGAGATCAAAGTCAAGGAAGGCGATACGGTCTCTGAAGGGTCGCTGATCATGACAATGGAAGCTGACGGCGCGGATTCCGGCGAGGCCAGGCCCGAAAAGCCTGCCGATGCGGCTCCAAACGGTGCATTTGCCAGCGCCTCAAGCGCGCCCGCCCCCGAGGCTGCTCCTGCTGAACGCAAGAGCGATATCGAGAAAGGCGATGTGCACGGACAATTCGTGGTGCTTGGCTCCGGTCCCGGCGGCTACACGGCCGCGTTCCGTGCGGCCGATCTCGGCCTTGAAACGGTTCTGATTGAACGCAATCCGGTTCTCGGCGGCGTCTGTCTGAATGTCGGGTGCATCCCGTCAAAGGCGCTGCTTCATGCCGCCAAGGTCATCACCGAGACGCAGGAAATGTCTGAACACGGGCTGGCCTTCGCCTCCCCGGAAATCAATATCGACAGCTTGCGCGGCTGGAAATCGGGCGTTGTATCAAAGCTGACGGGCGGGCTCGACAGTCTGGTGAAGGCGCGCAAGATCAAAGTCATTCGGGGTTATGGGAAGTTCACCTCGCCGAACATGATCGAGGTCACGGGCGACAATGACGCAAAGACGCGCGTATCCTTCGATCAGTGCTGTATCGCGGCGGGTTCGGAGCCTGTGACGCTGCCTTTCATCCCGCACGACGATCCGCGCGTGATCGATTCCACCGGTGCGCTTGAGCTGGAAAACATTCCGCACCGCCTGCTCGTTCTTGGCGGCGGCATTATCGGTCTGGAAATGGCCTGCGTCTATGACGCGCTCGGCTCCAAGATCACCGTTGTCGAACTGATGGAACAGCTCATTCCCGGCGCGGACAAAGATGTGGTCAAGCCACTCCATGACCGGGTCAAGAAACGCTATGAGGCGATCCATCTGAAAACCAAGGTCACAGCCGTCGAAGCGGGCGAAACTGGGCTGAAAGTTACGTTCGAAGGGCCTGACGGCAATTTCGAGGACACCTTCGACAAGGTGCTCGTTGCAGTCGGACGCAAGCCGAACGGCAAGCTGATCGATGCGGAGCAAGCAGGCGTTCTGGTTGACGAACGCGGCTTCGTGCCGGTAAGCAACGAACAGCGCACTGGTCAGCCGCATATCTTTGCGATCGGCGATATTGTCGGCCAGCCCATGCTTGCTCACAAGGCGGTCCATGAAGGCAAGGTCGCCGCCGAGGTCGCAGCTGGACACAAGCGCGTTTTCGACGCGCGCGTGATCCCCTCAGTGGCCTATACCGACCCCGAAGTCGCCTGGACCGGCATTACCGAGACCGAAGCAAAGGCGCAGGGCGTCAAATACGGCAAGGGCGTTTTCCCCTGGGCAGCATCCGGCCGGTCGCTTTCGCTGGCGCGGTCCGAGGGCATGACCAAGGTACTGTTTGACGAAGAAGACGAGAGAATCATCGGCGCAGGGATCGTCGGCCCGAACGCTGGAGACCTGATCGCCGAAGTTGCTCTCGCCATCGAAATGGGTGCGGACGCCACAGATATAGGCCGAACGATCCACCCGCACCCGACGCTTTCCGAAACGGTCAATTTTGCCGCTGAAATGTTTGAGGGCACCATTACGGATTTGATGCCGCCAAGGAAGAAAAAGACGGCCTGATATCCGTCCATGAGGCGTTCTAAGAAACCGGGCAATCCGGCGCGATCGGCGCGCCGGATTGAATGCCTTGATCGTTAGCTGTCAGACTTTGACCCGCTTCATTTCAGCCGCTTCGCGAGCGATTCTGTAGATGTCGCCGCGCGTTATACCGATATCATTGAGATCGCGATCGGACATGCTCTGCAGTTCACTCAGCGTTTCATTATAGGCGCGGCGTTCTTCGGATGTCACAAACAGCTTTGCGTAAGCCTTGCGAATACGCTCAAGGACGGTGCCGCTCTTCGCATCATGTTCGGAAAAGACGCCGTGATTATTCAGTTCGTAAGTCGCCATGATCAAGCTCCATCATCTTTTAAGGGCTTTGCGCCCGTTCTTACGGAAATAATGATGTGAGCATCTGCGAAATAGAATGGCTTTTTTTGCATTGCAGCATTGCATAAGTCATCGCCGCGAACGGCTATCGGCAGAAATGTATGATCCGGGACCGCACATCCTCGTAATCACGGACACGCACCGCGCCGCGTTTCTCAAAGCGTGCCGGCCAGTCAATATCCGTTTTCTCGAAGCAATTATTGAGAAGAAAGAGCGGCCTGCCTTGATCAAGCGCAGCTTTGGACTGGATATAGGTGCCGCGCGATTCACCAATTTCCACGATGATTGAGGCATCCGTCAGCGCCGACATCGTGATGTTGCGTTCAGGAAAGAATTTGCGGTTCGAACGCCAGTCCTTCGCCTCATAATGCAGGACAGGGAGCTGGCTGATAATAAGAAAGCGCTCTGCAATCTGGTTTTGCAGAACGGCATTTTGGCGCGGATAAGTCTTGTGAATTGGCGTTCCCAGCACGGCGATGGTTCGTCCTCCCATCTCCAGCGCCGTTGTGTGCGCGATTCGATCCGTTCCGGCCGCCAGACCTGAGACAATGGTAAAGCCGTCCTCAACCAGATGCCGGACCAAACGCTGCGTGCGCGCGATTCCCTTATCGGAAAGCTGACGCGCGCCAACGACAGCAACGGTCGGCGTGTCAATCAGGCTCCAGTCGCCGCGATAGTAGAAGGCGCGCAGCGGGTATCGCGCATCGCACAGTTTCGCCGGATAGCCTGCCTCGCCGAAAAGATGGCTCTCTACGTCGCCAAGGCCTGCTTTTCTGAACCGTGCGGCGACGTCGCCTGCGCAGGCTTTCGCGCGCTCTTGTTCGACAAGTTGCGAGGGTACGCAGCCAGACGAGGCCGCAAAGCGCTCGCTAATAACCTTGAAAGTCGCCCCGTCTTCGAGCCACAGCGCCTCATACGCCCCCATCTCTAACTGACGAGCGGAAAGTCCAAAGATTGACGGTGCTTCTGCGAATCCTTGCCTCAGAACGCGTTGAACAAAAGTACTCAAATAAACATCACATCAAAATTGCCGGACCCAACCCAAAAGATCCTATAACGACATGTCATTTTCGAAAATTAGCAACAATACCAATATTACCAAATTCATATTTACTTATATAACCCTTAAGGCCCTTGAAAACCTGGCATTTCTTTCCGCGGACCGTCAACTTTGAACAGCGTTTTTACGCCATAAACCATCACATAGCTGATCAACATCAGCAAAAACCAGGAGCCTAGTTTGGCCGGCGAAACAAGAGACCACGCATCTGTCTGGCTTGGATAAATCCAGGCCCGCGAATAGGTACCAAAATTCTCTGCAAACCAGATGAAAAGGGTCACAAGGGTCAACCCCAAAAGGAGTGGCATACGCCGATGAACCTTCCAGACGCGGAAATGCACCCAACAGGGACCGAACAGGAATGCCGCGATCAGGAACATCGCATTACGCAAGTCGATCGTGAAATGATGCGTGAAGAAATTAACGTAGACTGCAACAGCCAATATGGAGATAGCCCAGAAAGGTGGATGCGACGTAAACCGAAATTCGAACAAACGCCACACACGAACAAGGTAACTTCCCACGGCAGCATACATAAAGCCGGCAAAAAGCGGTACGCCGCCAATCCTTAAAATACTCGGCTCTGGATAGATCCAGGATCCCATATAGGTTTTAAAGACTTCCATGACTGTACCAACAATATGGAACAGAAAAATCACGAAAGCTTCATCACGCGTTTCAAGTCCGGACCAGATTAGCCCGACCTGGATCAAGAGCGCAGCTATCGAAAGAAAGTCATATCGCGCCAGCACAAACTCTTGCGGATAGAGAAAAAAACTCCCTAGCAGCAAAGCGACCATCATCCCGCCAAAAAGACAGGCCCAGGCCTGTTTGAGACCGAAGCGAACAAACTCGTAGCCAACGCGTATGGTAGGGCTTTGGGAGGTCGCCCAATGGCTGATTAGGCGTTCATAAAGGGCAAAGCGAGCGAATACACTCATTTGCGTTTCATCGCCGTTGCGAAAGACGGCTGATGTCTGGTCTCACCATAGACGGGGAACAAGGTGATTTACGAAAACTCCGTGCGGAAACGCTCTGCAATCCGATTCAACTCTTCCTCGGGCACATCGCCAAGCACCATATAACCGTAGCCGCCTTCGACCCAATGCACCACATTCAGCCCCTGCCGCTTTTCAGCCGCTAGCGGCGCGGAAGCGTTTTCCGTAGCAATGATGCACAGAGCGACCGGCTTTTGACCGTCATAGAGATAGGCGACCTGCGCAAGAGGCTTGCCAGCGAAAGTCAGCAGCTGCGTGCCCCGGAAATCGAGATCCGGATCCTCAAGGCGGCTTACGCTCAGCTTCAGGCCAAGTTCTTTTTCCGCCTTCGTCAAATTCGCAAGACGTTCGGAGCTGCTCGCCGGCATCCCCTCAAGCGTCTCCCTGGAGAAGAGCGCGACATAACGCGCCGCCGCTTCACGCCAGCCTGACGCTTCCGCTTCCGCAACCTGCTGCGGCTTGTTAAGGACGCCGCCCGAAATAAGGCCTCCGGTAAACACTGCGGCCAGCAAAACAGCGGCAGCGGCCATCCGCCAGAGCGGCGCGCCTTTCGCCCGCGGAGCTTGCGGCTGGGTGCGCTGACGAAACGGCACGATTGTCTCATCATCGGCTTGTCCCTGCCCCTGACCGCCTGATGTTTGCGCGACCAGACCCGCAAACATGGCTTGCAGCTTGTCATCGGGGGCAGCGGCCAGCATCGCGTCAAACGCTTCGGCAAACGGACGCCCGCCATTCTTCAACCTTGCCAGACGCTCACGGGCGCTCGGATTGCGCTCAATTTCATCGGAAAGCGCCGTGCTTTCGGAAACGTCCAGCTCACCGTCGATATACGCTAGCAGCTTTTCGTCGCTCAGATTCATTGTCTCCGCCGGGCCAGTCATCCCGCTCCGTTGATGCTCAATCCCTTATTCCGCTGGCAGCAGATGATCACCTTGATCCTTCATTCCTGCAAGTTTGCTGCGTGCGGCCGCGAGTCTGCTCATGACCGTCCCAACCGGCACGTCCAGAACTTCTGCCGCCTCGCGATACGCTAACCCCTCGCCGTAGACGAGAAAAACCGCCTCTCGTTGCCCCTCTGGCAGTTCTTCCACTTCTTTCAACACCTGACGCGCCAGAATATTCGTATTCATTTCGGCAATTCCGTCGGTGACGAGCGCAATTTCAGCATCGACATGGCCCTGCCCCTGTCGAACGCTGCGCGAACGCAACTCATTTTTCCAGATCGAGCTGAGGATCGTATAGGTCCAACGGATAAGCTGGGTACCGGGTTCGAACTGCTCGCAGCGTTCAAGCGCGCGCAGACATGTCGCCTGCACAAGTTCGTTCGCCATATCCGGATCGCCTGTCAGCACCATGCCGTAGCGCCACAGATTCTTGAGAAGCGGCGGCAGTCCCGTCTCGACAGCACGTCGTCTTTCGCTGATGTTGCTCACGGCCATGTCCCAGCCCCCCTTCTAGTCCCGGATACTGTAACTGCGCACAGGCATTGCCGTTTCCGCAACAGCAATACGGTATTGCGGCGCGTTGATGCAAGAGATGAAGATGGAAAAACCGACAAGATTGCCTCTATTTAATGCCAGAAAATCTGGAAATATTGACAGTTTCGTACACCCCGAACGCGGCGTATTATTGCCGCCAACCCAACACGCGAACCATGAACAGGGCAATATAAGCATGAGCGACACACTTGAAACGGTGCTTTCTCAACTCGATACTTCTTCAGACGCGGCGCTGGAGCGGCTCTTCGCGATCCTGCGCATACCGAGCATCTCCACCGATCCCGAATATGATGCAGACTGCGCCGAAGCCGCCAAATGGTGCGCAGATCAACTTGCCGAGATCGGCTTTAAAGCGCGCGTTCACCCGACGGCAGGAAAGCCCATGGTCGTTGCGCACTGGAAGTCGGATACGCCTGGCACCAAGCATGTCCTGTTCTATGGCCATTACGACGTTCAGCCGGCCGATCCGCTCGATCTGTGGGAGAAGCCGCCATTCGAACCGCGAATCGCCAATGATCCCGAGCATGGCGAAATCATCGTTGCGCGCGGTGCAAGCGACGATAAGGGACAGTTCATGACCTTTATTGAAGCATGCCGCGGATGGAAGGAGGCGACCGGCGCTCTGCCCTGCTCGGTGTCGGTCCTGCTCGAAGGCGAGGAAGAGAGCGGCAGCCCGAGCCTGCCTGCATTTCTTGAGGCCCAGGCCGATGAGCTGAAGGCTGATTTCGCGTTTGTCTGCGATACCGGTCAGCTCGGCGCGGACCGCCCGGCAATTACAACGAGTCTGCGCGGGCTTGCGCATGCCGAGATCATCGTGAAAGCGGCCAATCGCGATCTGCATTCAGGCATGTATGGCGGTGCGGCGATGAACCCGATTCGCGGGCTGTCCCGCGCCCTTGCGGCAATTCATGATGCGGATGGGCGCGTACAGATCCCCGGCTTCTATGACGGCATTATCGATCCGACTGCGGAACAAATCGAACAATGGCGCTCGATCGGCGTTGATGCGCAATCAGTGCTTGGCCCCATTGGCCTGGCCACACAGGCCGGTGAAAAGGACCGCAGCATTCCCGAACTGCTCTGGTCGCGCCCCACGGCCGAGTTCAATGGCGTAATCGGGGGCTATACGGGTCCGGGCACGAAAACCGTCATCCCGGCCCAGGCATCGGCAAAACTGACATTCCGCCTGGTGAACGGGCAAAACCCGGCGAAGATTCTCGGCAGTTTCCAGCAATTCATCACTGACAATCTTCCTGCTGATTGCACGGTCGAGTTCAAGGGGATCGGCGGCAGCCCGGCAATTGGCTTCGACACGGCATTGCCGATCTTCCAGAATGCGGCGGGCGCACTTGCCGAGGAATGGGGAACACAAGCAATCATGATGGGGTCAGGCGGCTCAATACCAATCGTTGGCGCTTTCAAGTCAAATCTCGATATGGACACGGTACTGATCGGTTTTGCCCTAGATGATGACCGTATTCACTCTCCCAATGAGAAATATAATCTCAAAAGCTACCGCAAGGGCGCGCGCTCCTGGGCAAGAATACTGGCAACGCTGGGTCAATAAAATCAGGTATTGGACGCCCGATTCTGCATAGCGGGCGTCCGATGCAGGAAACATTGTTGTTTCTGCAGTTCCTGGTCATCTATTGGTGAACATTGGCACGGAGCAGTTGCTGGCATCATACAGAAATATTTAAGCGAGACCGGTTTTTACCGCGGTGTTTTCCTCTTTGATCAGCGCAACTGGCCAGATGCACCACGAGGCACAGGGGCTACGTTAAAGCATTGGACCAAAAAGCAAGAACCGGTTTTCGCTCCGGTGCTTTACAAAGAGATTGAGCGCAACAGCCGGTTCCGATTCAAGGTACGGCGCTCTAGCGGCGCTCCTGAAGTGCGAGTTGCAAACCAAGAGCAATATAGATTGCGCCAGTCAGCTTTCCCTGCCACCTACCGATAACGCTCTTGCGCTGCAGCCAATTGGAGGTTGCCGCTGCGAAAACAGCAAGCATGGATGTGTACAGGAAACTCATGATGACAAATACGGCGCCAAGCACAAGCAATTGCAGCCAGAGTTCACCGCGTGTCGGATCCGTGAATTGCGGCAGAAAGGACAAAAAAAACAACGCGGTTTTGGGATTGAGACTTTCAATCAGAACAGCCTGTCTGAAGGCAGACCAGGACGTTACGAATTTTGCATCGGGAACGTCCACTCCCGGCCGACTATTCCTGATCGCCATCAAGCCAAGATAGATCAGATAGGCAGCCCCGGCATATTTCACCAGCTCATACACCCATGCGGACGTCATCAAAATTGCCGATAGCCCGACGACCGCAGCCAGCGTATGCAACATGTCGCCCACTGCGATGCCCGCTCCCGTGGCGATACCAACCTTCGGGCCACCGCTCATGCTGCGCGCTAATATCAATATTACCGCAGGACCGGGCACAACGAAAAGCAGCCCCACAACGCCGATGAAAATCAGAAGTTGAGACGGATCCGGCACTATTTCTTCCTTATGCCAATGCGCGGTAACCGCAACAGCCCTTCCAATCACAAATGCTTATTGCAGCACCGCGACAGTGTCCTGCCAGATCTCGGCGCTTCTTTGGGCCTTACTCCGTTCATCCTTGTCCATGGCGGCCAGAAGCTGGTCCAGGCGAAAGTCGGTGATACCGTATTGCCGCGACAGCATGTGCCATTTTGCGGCCTCCACGGCATTGTGTTTCGTCCCGACACCTGCCGCATAGGCATGGGCGAGGCGGTTCTGGGCAACCGGATTGCCCTTCTCCGCAGCCCGGCGGATCATCTCAAAGCCGAGTTTTTCGTTCTTCTTGACGCCCTGTCCGATAAACAGCGCAATCCCAAGCTCCAACTCTGCAACAGTCATCCCGGCCTCGGCTGCTTTTTGCAGCCATAGGGCGGATGTGCGCAGACTTTGCTCAACGCCGACACCTTCCTTGTAGAGCGCGGCGAGATCGTACTGGGCGGCTGTATGATCTCGCTTGGAGGCGCGTTCAAGCCATTGGGCAGCCGAAGCGTAATCCTGCGCAACGCCATCGCCATCGACATACATCAACGCAAGATTATACATGGCGTTCTCATTACCCTGCGCTGCGGACTGCTTGAAATACTCGGCAGCCGCCCCTTTGTCCTGCATGATGCCGCGTCCCTCCGTCAGCATCAGGCCGATTGCCAATTGCGCATTGGGGTCGCCAAGTTCAGCGCCCTTGGTGTAATAAGCGGCAGCCTTGACGGGATCGATTTTTACGCCAAGTCCGCGCTCATAAAGAATGCCAAGCAATGTGTTGGATGCAGCAACGCCATCGGCGAGCTGCTTCTCGGCCAGATCGCGCGCCTTGATATAATTCCCGCGATCAAATTCCGCATAAGCGGGATCGCTAGCCGATCCCCGGGCGGCCGTGTCATCGCTTGCCGTCCATCCGTCCTTTTGTGCAATGGCGGGCTGCATCGCGAGCACAAAAAGCATGGCGGCAGCTCCGATAATCAGACGCATTATCTTACCCGTTCTCTCCGGTTCTTCTCACTGATTTCATCACATTCGAAATCAGCGCAAGCCGATCCGTATCGGCATTGGCCCTAATGTCAGGCGCGAGATAATCAGCGCCTGCCTCGATCAATTCGCGCATCTGCCTCTCATCGGCTTCCGGCCCAAGCCGAACAACGCAGGGCAACTCGACAATATCGCCCCACCACTGCGTTATCTCGGCAAGCGCATCGAAATCGACAGCAGCTGCGCCATTACCGCCGCCAAAAGCGACGTAACTCACGCCAGCTTCTCCCAGGCTAATCGCGTCATGTCGCGACATGGGCGAGGCGACACCAATATAGGCATCCTCGCCCAGCGATTCGCGCACCTGTTCGATATTATCAACACCGTCATTCAGATGCACGCCATCCGCTTTGAGCCTTGTCGCCAGCGCAGTATTATCCTCGAAGAGGACGGCAATTTCCTGACGTTTCATACACGCAACAAGCGCGTCAAGCCGGTCCAGAGTCCCCGCCTTTTCCAGCAGCGCTCGTCCAAACAGAATGGCGGCGGGCGACGACGTGCGAATGACCTCCTCCATCCACTCAATGGATGGAAGATCATCGCCGTCAATGCGCAGATAAAGCTCGCAGGTCCGATCCATTGTCACGCCTGTCCGGCAGCCGTCCGGTTAACCGAGCAGCTTGCCGATAGCAACGGCCGTATCGTTCATACGGCAGGAAAAGCCCCACTCATTGTCATACCATGACAGAATCCGCACCAGCTTGCCGTCGACAATTTGTGTTTGGCTCGGATCGAAGCTTGATGAGTGCGGATCGTGGTTGAAATCGATCGACACCATCGGATCGCGAACGATCCCCAGAACGCCTTTCAGCTCCTGGCTCGCTGCACGCTCCATTGCGCTGTTGACTTCATCGACGGTGGTCTCACGCTGCGGAATGAATTTCAGATCCACGACCGAGACATTCGGCGTGGGAACACGCATAGCGGTGCCGTCGAGTTTGCCCGCAAGCTCGGGAAGTACGAGGCCAACCGCCTTGGCCGCACCGGTTGTCGTCGGAATGATCGAGAGCGCTGCGGCGCGGGCGCGGTGCAGATCCTTGTGCGGAGCATCGAGAATGCGCTGATCGCCGGTGTAGGAATGGATCGTTGTCATGAAGCCCGACGAGATCCCGCAGAGATCGTTCACCACCTTGGCGACCGGAGCGAGGCAGTTGGTCGTACAGGATGCGTTCGAGATAACCTCATGCGAATTCTCGATCTTTTCATGGTTCACGCCGTAAACCACTGTGATGTCAGCGCCTTTGGACGGAGCCGAAACAAGCACTTTCTTTGCGCCGGACGCCAGATGCACCGCCGCCTTTTCCTTATCAGTGAAAATGCCTGTGCATTCCATCACGACATCAACGCCCAGATCCGCCCAGGGCAGGTTCGTCGGGTCGCGTTCGGCCAGGACCTTGAACGGGCCCATGCCGATATCCATCATGTCGCCTTCAATCTTGATCTGACCGGGGTAACGACCATGCACGCTGTCATATTTGAGCAGATGGGCATTCATTTCCGGTGAGCCAAGGTCGTTGATGGCAACCACCTCGATATCGGTACGGCCATTCTCCGCCATTGCACGAATCACATTTCGACCAATACGCCCAAAACCATTGATTGCTACTTTGACTGCCATGAAAAATCTCCCAGTCTGCCGACCATCTTCCAGGCGAGCTGGTCTTTGTCGGACTACCAATATTTACAGCAGTTAATTGCTGGTAATCGCCCAAAAACGCAAGGTGTTTTCCGGATAACTGATTTGCATCCGATAAAGCGCATTCTTGAGCAATGGAAGAATAGATTCATGTCATAGGTACGATTTATGTTTTAATAATAGTTACATAATGAAACATTAATTATCTAAATTAATTGTTTTTTAAAGTACGGCGACCACAATTCGGCAAGTTAAAAGGATTGACTTAAGGGTTGAGCTGCTGGTCTTTTCGGGACGGCACAGTTTATCCACAATCGCAGGAGATTCGGGCGGCGGGCCCGCCTCGATTTTCATACATCGCGACGATAACGTATTTTTGGGGCCTGCGCGGCGCATAAGAGAAACTGGCAGAGGGGCATGGATAAATCCAGAGCAAACACAAACAAGGACCGCAAGCAGTCTGCAGCGGGACGCGGCAAGGGCAATATGGCGACAGGGGCTGATAGAAATCTGGCGGAACTCTTGAAAGAGCGTGACAATCTGCGCGCCGAACTTGCCAGGAGTGAACGGCGAATAAGGTCGCTGGAAGACGCCAATCGCGAAGCAGCCAAGCGGCTTGACACGGCGATCGGCACCGTCAAAAGCCTGATCGCGAGCGGATAGCGGCTTGCATTGAGCAGGAGAAGCCTATGGCGCACATTACAGTACAGGTAAACGGTCGGTCCTTTCGCATGGCGTGCGAGGACGGCACGGAAAGACGCGTCAGTGATTTGGCCGGCATGGTCGACAGCGTCGTCCAGGACATAAAAGGCGGGTTCGCGCATGTCCAGGACGACAGGCTTTTCCTGATGGCCGCTCTGATCATGGCTGATCAGCTACAAGACGTTCGCGAAGAACTGCACAAGACGCTCATTCAGATTTGCAATCTGCGCTCGTTTCAGGCGGCCGACAGCGCTTCGAGCTACATTCCAACGCGCGACGTTGCCCGAATCGTCGACGCCTCCACTTCGCGGCTCCAGCAGCTCGAAGCGAGGCTCGACCGCACTGGGACGGTTGGCTGACGACGCAAGGCGGCGGGCCGAAAGCCTATCGTCGCCATTCGCCCGAATCTCGGTCCAATATTGGCCCGGACCGTCCAGGTTGCCGTCCCGCATGCGCGATGCCCGGCAAAGCCGGGAGCATGCCCTCTGGATGATCAGATGACGGAAGTTGAATTTGGCGTCTCCGTCCTTGAATAAATGACAGCCTACAGATAATCATCTGCGTTCAAGCGCGTCTCATGATGCCAAAATTGCAGGACAGGGACGGCTGTCTGCCAGATCTCAGATCATGCGGTAAGCAGATTTCTTCATCCCCGACGACGGATCCACCGAAAGATTTTAGGATTTCGTTCGCTCACCATATGCGCTTTGAACTTCCGCAAATGTTCAAGGCTCTTTATCATTCACCGCAGCCAAGAGGCTGAGTGGTTTTTATCTGAGCAGGAATTATAAACCTAACGCTCCGCTTGATGAAAGCCGGTAAAAAGGAATGCGGCAATGGACAATCAAAAGCTGGATGAGGTTAGACGTACATTACGGCATCTTCAGAATATTGCTTCAGAACCGGTAGAAGAAAATCACACCGCAGATCGGAATTCTATCGGAGTCCAAGATCCGGAGCCGGATACGAGCCATAGCTCCGACGATTCTAGTACATTAGCCAATGATGTTTCTAAAAAGAAAATGTCAGCAATCACAGATTTTGCAGGGGCCCCTTTTCCAATCATAAGCATAGGGGCAATCATTGGGATCGGACTGGCTGGCCTGGCCGGCTGGATTATTGTTGGAGCGGATACAAAACCTTTGCCGGAAGTGACCGAGGCGGCGAACCCAGGTTTAGATTTGACGGGACCAAAGCCTACCGGTGTTGACGCATTCGTGGCGGCAGAAACCTCTGAAGCTCAGCGGCTTATCAGTGCCGGTAAAATAGATGAAGCCAGACGTCGCCTGATTCGTTTAGATCACAAATCACCCGAAGCCGCCTTGGCGCTGGCGCGGTCTTACGATCCCAACTATTTGCGCCTGATACCCGGCGCCGACGCGGCGGCCGATCCAAAGGAAGCTGAGCGGTGGTATCGGTCATGGCGGGATATCGCAGCGAGTAAGGGCCTTGCTTTGCAGGAAGATCGGCTAAATCGCATTATTAACGCAATGTACTAATGGCGCGCTAAGCGAGGGTTTCGCCGCCGGCCCATCGAATCAACCGAGGTTTCGCTTCAGCTCAGCCTTTTCGCGAAAAGTGCGAGGATACGCGCTACAGCATCGGACCGAAAAGTGGATGCCGGTTCTCCGACAGATACTTACAAGAATAGACAAAGCGCCTCAACGGTGGCCGATCAAAGACCTAGCGATCCAAGAGCTGAGCAAATCGCGTCGGCAGTCGTAACCATACCGAAAATACCCGCCTCCGTCATGATCGTATCAATCGCGGAAATCAAGATTGACCCAAAAAACCTGGCTTTGACCCACCCCCCTTCTCCGACCTGAAAGAGATCCCGGGTCAGACACCCGCTCAAAGCTTACCCCCGGCCTGTAGCGGGGGCAGGGAAAGGCCCGGGACAACACGACGTCGATATGCTCGTCGGTCGGCGCGAAGGAAAATGAATGACCACAAAGCTGAAAACCGCCCTGGTCACCGGAGCCTCATCCGGCATCGGTGCTGCCACGGTAAAAGCCCTGACCGGTGCGGGCCTGAAGGTCTGGGCCATGGCCCGGCGTCAGGACCGGCTGGAAGCCCTGGCCGCCGAAACGGGGTGCACGCCCCTGATCGCGGACATTCGGGATGGCGCCGCGCTGGATGCGGCCCTGGACGGGTTGTCACCGGACGTGCTGGTCAATAATGCGGGC
>JAHQVI010000079.1 GCA_019634405.1 Hyphomicrobiales bacterium | reverse complement strand
TGGTTTCGCAGGGGCTGAGCGCGCTGGGAACGCTGGAGACTGGCCATCTCGGCATATCCGATGAGTTCGTTCACCTTGAGGGCTGGGTCAAACCAGTAAACCTTGCTGCGCTAAATGAAGTCACTGACAAACGGCCCGACTGGCGCAGAGGTGTCTCGGTTCTGCTTGAGGAAATCTCGCCCTATCGTGTCTTCGCCCATTTGTCTAATGACGGCGTCGTCGTCCTGTCCGGCTTTGCCCCGGGGGAATCGGAGCGGGACGCAATTATTGACATCGCCTCCGATGTATTCGGAGCTGATCATGTTATGAGCGAGCTGGCTCTTGCCGCGGGAAAACCGTCCGGTGATTGGTCGGGCGCTACGGCTTGCGCCTTGTCTGCCCTTGGCTTGCTGAGGGAAGGCAGCGTTGAACTTATCGATAGCAATGTCTCCTTGATCGGTACGGCCGCAGATCAGGACGCGGTGGATGAGGTCGGCATCATTGCGTCCGGTGTTCCGTCAGGATTTTCATGGTCGGACAAGCTTGATATCTTGCAGCCGAGAATATCTCCCTTCACGCTTGATCTTGTTAAGCGGGAAACTTTCTGGGAGATCGCCGGCTATGCACCGGATGAGGTGACGCGGGAGCGTCTCAAAGCCGCGCTGTCCATAGATGACTACGAAACCCAGCTTTCCGGTGATCTCACAATCGCTGACGGGATGCCTTCAGCCGCTTGGTCTGACCTTGTTTTGCACGGTATCGGCGCGTTGCGTGAACTGGAGACAGGCCGGCTGAACGTGTCGGATGAAACGGTTGAACTTGAAGGGGCGGTCAAGCTTGACAATCTGACGGCTTTTCGCGCCGCGGCCGGAGACCGCGTGGACTGGGAGAGCAAGGTTACGCTTCTTCTCAACGAGGTTGCTCCCTACCGGCTGTCAGCCGTCAAATCATCCAATGGCGGGGTCAGCGTCTCCGGATATGCGCCAGGCGAAGCCTCGCGGGAATCCGTCGTCCACATTGCCAGCGAAATTTTTGGTCGCGATCAGGTCGAAACGCAGCTCGAACTTGCTGCAGGCGTTCCCACCGGCGACTGGACCGGCGCAGTCAACTCGGCATTGTCGGGTCTCGCCCTGCTGGATGAAGGAAGTGTCGAGCTGGTTGACGCCGATGCCTTCCTGACCGGCATTGCGCCGGATCAGTCAGCGGTTACCCAGATCGTCGTGGCAGCGTCCAACATGCCGCAAGGATTTACCCTGTCCGACGAACTTACTGTCGCGCTTCCACGAATTTCGCCCTTTACGTTCAATGTCACGAAGGGGGCGAGCGTCTGGGAGGTCTCTGGCTATGCGCCCGACGAGACGACGCGGGACAGGCTTTTCTCCAAGATCCGCAACAGTGCGGGCGGTATCGCGGTTACGGGAGATATTGCATTGGCCGAAGGCATGCCGGTCGAGACCTGGCCCGATCTCGTCTCGCAAGGCGTCAATGCGCTCAACTCTCTGGAGACGGGCAGTCTCGCGGTTTCAGACGAGTCGGTTCGGCTTGATGGTCAGGTCAAGCCCGAAAATCTGGCGGTTCTGCGCGCCGCGACAAGTGATCGGCATGTCTGGCAGAATGGCGTTTCACTGTTGCTTGACGACGTCTCGCCCTATCGCCTGTCTGCTCTGAAATCCGCTGATGGTTCGGTCGTTCTTTCCGGTTTTGCGCCCGGCGAGATCGAGAAGGACGAGGTTATCGGCTTGGCGTCGGATGTCTTTGGCGCAGATCGCATTGACAGCGAGCTTGCGCTTGCCGCCGGGGCACCGTCCGGCGACTGGTCCGGCGCGATGGCTTACAGTTTTGCCGGACTTGCTTTGTTGAATGAAGGTTATGTCGAGCTTCTCGATAGGGCGGTGAAATTGAGCGGGGTGGCGGCTGACCAGTCTGTCGTAGATGAGGTGGCGTCGGCCGCCCTGCACCTGCCTGCCGGTTTTTCCTGGTCGGATGATCTTCAGGTTTTGCGCCCTCTGATTTCACCATTCACGCTGAATGTCACAAAAGCGGGCGAGGGCTGGAGCGTGTCCGGCTATGCGCCCGACGAGGCCACGCGAGAGCTGCTGATGTCGACAATCCGCAGCGCGGCCGGCAACGCGCCGTTTACGGGCGAACTTTACCTTGCCGACGGCATGCCCTCCGAAACATGGCCCGATCTGGTCGTAAATGGTATCGGTACGCTTGGAAAGCTTGAAGCTGCGACGCTTAAAGTGTCCGATGAGACCGTTCAGCTCGAAGGTCTGGCCAAAATATCCGCAGTGGCACCAAGGAAAACGGAAAAATTCACCACTGACGCGCCAAAACCGGCATCGCTGTATGAGAGCCGCCCCACCGAGGTGGATGATCTGAAGCAGGTCAAGGGGATCGGCCCCGTCATGGAGCGTATCCTGAATGAACATGGCTGCTATCATTTCAAGCAACTGGCCAATTTTTCCGAGCAGGATATCGAATGGGTTTCCGCAACGATCGATACGTTCCCTGACCGCATCACGCGCGACCGCTGGGTCGAGCAGGCGCAGGAGCTGTATTACGAGAAATATGGCGAGAATTGTGATGCGGATATGCGCAGCCAGAGCGCTTGATGGCTATAGATCCGAGCGTGCCGAACCTATGAATGGAGGACTTTTTGACAGCCTCGCCTCATCGTGATTGAGCCCCACTGACCGTCCATGCCATGATTTTGTCCAAAACTGCAGCCGTATCATCCCACAAAAAGCCAAATATTTCTTTATAAAAGGAATTTATGGTCCTCAGGCCAGACGAAATTAACGATGGGGCGTCGTCTTCACGCCTTAACCGTGACATGTGGCTGCCAGCCGGCGCGCTGCGCGTTTCCGTATAGAGAGCAGGAATGCAGAAAACGAATTTTGACGCCATTGCGATTGGCGGTGGTCTGGCGGGGTGTGCGTTTGCGATCACGCTCGCGCGTGCAGGACATCGTGTTGCGCTGCTGGAGAGAACCGCGAAGGCTAAGCCGAAAGTCTGCGGTGATTTTCTGAGCGCGGAAGCTCAAGGTCTTCTCGCTCGCCTCGATATCGACATCTGGCAGATGGATGCACGGCCCGTCTCCATTTTTCGCATGGCTGCCGGCGGGCGCGCGGCCGATGCGCCATTGCCCTTTTGCGCCGCCGGATTGTCAAGGTTGAAGCTCGACGAAGTGCTGCTGCAAAAAGCCAGCGATGCGGGCGTAGAAATTATTCGCGGCGAAAGCGTTACATCGATCGAGTTTGTCCCGTCCGGCATTGAAATCCTGGCGGGCGGCAATCATTATACCGCCGATGCGGCCGCCCTTGCCACTGGTAAGATCAATCTGCGCGGCTATCCACGTTCGACCGGCAAAATGACGGCGTTCAAGATGAGTTTCGAGCTGACCAAAGCCGCAAGCGCTATGCTTGACGGGCGGGTTCAGCTTTTTGGCTATGATGGCGGCTATATCGGCGCAAGTCTGATTGAAGGCGGCGCTTCAACGCTTTGCTGGCTCGCAGATCCCGCCTTCATGAGACGCACAAATGCGCGTTGGCAGGCTCAACTCGATGCGCTGAAGCAGGAATCGCCCTATATCGGCGATCTGCTGAGCGGCGCAAAACCGTTATTTGAACGACCTGCAACAACGGCGGCCATTCCATATGGGTATAAGCGCCATGAACCGATCCATGACAAGCTGTATCCGGTCGGGGATCAGATCTCGGTTATTCCCTCCTTTACCGGCGATGGAACCTCGATCGCGCTGTTGTCCGGGGTCGAAGCCGCGCATGCGCTGCTGCAAGGTAAAAGCGCCGGGGCCTTTCAGCGAGACTATCTGCAGCGGCTGGCGTCGCAATTCCGCTGGGCGAATGCGATCGATATGGCGTTCAAAAGCAGCATGAGCAGAAAGATCGGCGTCGCTGCTATCGGGCAGTTCCCCGCGTTGGCGACACAGCTCACAAAACTGACCCGGCTCGCCAATCCTGCGGTTGCCGGCATTGGCTAGAGCATCGGACCGAAAAGTGGATGCCGGTTTTCGGATAAATCCGATGCTTAAGCAAAGAGAGCATCGGACCGAAAAGTGGATACCGGTTTTCGGATAAATCCGATGCTTAAGCAAAGAGAGCATCGGACCGAAAAGTGGATGCCGGGACTCGGTTCTTAAACGAAGAGACAGAACGCTACAGCTGTGATCGTCTAAAGATTTGGCGCTGTTTCCGTACGCGCCGGCTGACCTCGCACATGTTCAGACGCCCAGGCGCGCCTGCCAGATCCCGATGTGTCGGACGCATCAGGATCTGGCGTAAGTCAGGCTCAATTTGTTTGGAAACTGCTCTATAGATCAAGAACAACGAAATATGCACTGAAACCCGGGCCGAATGCCGCAAGTAGCTGGCGTCCGCGCGCGCCGCTCTTGATCGCGCTTTGCAGGACAAAAAGCACTGTGGCGGAGGACATGTTGCCGTAATCGCGCAACACGTTCCACGAATGGGCGAGGTGTTCACGATCAAGCGACAGAAGCTCTTCAAGCGTCGAAAGCACTTTTCCACCGCCGGGATGGAACAGGAATCCGTCGAAATCTTCGAGCGTCAGACCTTCGCGGTCAAGAAAGCCGTTGAGAGCATTCATGAATTCATTTTGCATCAGGGACGGCAAATCCGAGCTGAGTACGACGCCGAACCCGTCATTGC
Organism: Hyphomicrobiales bacterium; assembly: GCA_019634405.1. GTDB lineage: Bacteria > Pseudomonadota > Alphaproteobacteria > Rhizobiales > Rhodomicrobiaceae > JAHQVI01. The sequence continues at coordinate 11,235 of JAHQVI010000079.1, read as the reverse complement.
GCACGTCCCAGCCCATAATATGTTCCGTATTGCCCCATAGATGTTCGCCGGAGGCGGCAATGCGGCCAAGGTTGCCGCCGGATGTCCCGGAGGTCGCGTCTCCGCCGCTTTTCAGGACGACGCCAGCAGCGCCATCGCCGAACAATGCGCTGGAGACGAACATTGTGAGGCTCGGATCGGTCGTTCGCATGCAGAGCGAACACAGATCGACGGTCAGGAACAGGACATTGTATCCCGGTTCAGCGCGCGCCATACGGGCCGCTCTCGCCAGACCGGCAACACCTCCGCCGCAACCCAGACCGAATATCGGAAGACGCTCGACATCGGGGCGGAAAGCCATACGGTTCATCAGGCGGGCTTCGAGGCTCGGGATAGCAAGACCGGTGATGGTGTTGGTAACGATGGCGTCAATGTCGCCTGGTTCCAGGCCTGCGTTGGCTATGGCGTTCGTCGCGACATTTTGCAGCAAATCAAGCGCATTGCGCTGGAACGAGGCGGTGCGTTCTTCCCACGTACGGGGCTCCATGTACCAATCGCTCGGTTCGACCGTATGACGCTTTTCGACACCTGTATTGTAAAACAGCTTCAGGCGGCGTCCATATTGCGGAAACAGCTTGCTCGCGCGTTCGATTGCCTCGTTCTGGTCCATGACGTTTTCAGGGACCGCAGTTGCCATGCCGGCAATATCAACGGCAAAACGCGAACGCGAATGCGCTAGTTGCGCCGTTTCAAGTTTATTTAGCATTCAATCCCCATCATTCGGGTAATCAATAAGCCTGTATCGTTGTGTTTCCGCCGTTTGTGCAGAATCAGCGATGCTCAGATTTCGGAAGTTCCTTTTTACGGAGGAAATACGTGCAAAGAACGGCTCAGGTTTCGGCGTCTTCCGAAATTTACTGGATTGTCGTCGCGATTTTGCGATGACCTCGGGATGCCGCGACATCGGCGGCCTGTTCACGCTTCTTGTTACGCAGGCTTCGATCGGCTCCCAGTTCCAGTAATTTTTCAACCGTCGCCGCATGACCCTCGCCAGCGGCCAGCATAAGCGCTGTATAACCGAACTCGTTTCGGACGTCGGGATCCGCGCCAGCGTCGGCGATGTGGGAAATGAGCTGTACGAGACCTTTTTTTGAGGCAAGCATCAGTGGCGTATTGCCGATACGCGTCTTCTTTTCAACATCAGCGCCAAGATAGATCAGAAGCTGCGCGATCTCGGCGTTCTTCCGAATAAGCGCCTGGTGCAGCGGCGTAACGCCATCTTCATCCGCGACATCAACGTCTGATCCATACTGAGCCATGAGCAGGATCATATCAAGATTGCCGCCATTGGCCGCGTGCCAGAGCGGGCCTCTCGCATGCGCCCCTGTCTTGCCGGTCTCTGCGCCACGTGCAATCAGCTCCCTGGCGATCTCGGTGTCACAGGAATGGCTAGCCTGAGTGAGAGGCGTTGAACCGCCAATATCGGCGTTTGCATCGGCTCCCTCGGCAAGCAACAAGCTGAGCAGATCATGTCGGCACTGGGCAATCGCGACCGATAGCGGCGTTTCGTTCTTTGCGCTTTTCACATTGGCATCGGCGCCGTTTGCGAGCAGAATTCTGGCCGCTGAGACATGGCCACCTTTGACCGCCTGAAACAGGGGCGTTTCCCCCAGCTTGTTGTAGGCTTCGATTTCAGCGTCGCGAGAAATCAGCAGGCCGACAATAGGTGCGCTGCCGCTTCCTGCCGCCAGAGCGAGAGGCGTATTCCCGTCACTGTCGACGATCGTCATATCCGCTCCGCCCTGGACCAGACTGGTCATTGCGTCAAGACTTCCGCGCAAGGACGCTTCCAGGATCGAGGGCCTGCCATTGGGCAGCGTCGGGGATATTGACCTGGCCGTTGCAGCAGAGGTTTTCTGCTCTGCCACAACGGCCGCATTCTGTTGATTTTCTAAAAATTTCTGCTCCGCCGCCAAGGTCTCAAGTAATTTTTCGGCTCGGTCATGCCGCTCCGCTGCTGCATTCATCAACCAGACCTTCGCCTCGAAAATACTGGCGTCCACGCCTCGGCCGCTGAGATACATTTGCGCAAGCGCATATTGGGCGTTGGGCAGATTTTGCTGCGCCGCGCTGTACATCAACCGAAATGCTTCCTTGTCATCCTGCAGAACCCCGCGACCGGCACGGTAAAGCGATGCAAGGCGGTATTGCGCTTCCGCATTGCCCGCATCGGCGGCCCCTACCAGCAGAGAGACGACCTCGGAGAATGAGCCGGCGGTGATGGCGTTTCGCAGCGCATCTTCCCGGTTTTGCGCGTGGGCTTTGACGCAGATGCCGCAGATCAGTATCAGTGCGAGGAGAGTTAACCTAAGCAGTACCATATTTTGTCTCGACCTCGATCCCCATGCTCTGGAGGAAATTGGTGGGAAGAATTCCGCCTGCGCAGACAATGACCGCGTCATTCGGGATCTCGACAGGCTGGCCGTCCCAGTCGAGCCGTACAGATTGCTCGCCGATTTCCCTGACCTGCGAATTCAACATGATCTCCAGCCGTCCGGCCGCGCTTCCCGCATCGACGCGCTTGCGGTTTGTCGGCTTGGCGCGCGAAAACGCCTTGTCGCGGTAAGAGAGCGTCACGTTCGTGTCGTCCTGTTCGGCGATGCTTGCCGCAGCTTCCAACGCGCTGTCGCCACCGCCGACGACCAGAACCTTCTTGCCGCGATATTGTTCAGGGTCGACAAGCCGGTAGACGACCTTTGATTGTTCTTCGCCGGGAACGTCGAGCCGCCTTGGCGTGCCGCGCCGTCCGATCGCCAGCAGTACAGCGCCGGTTTTCAGAAGATGTCGCGTGGTTTGCACTTCGAAGCCGAAGGAGGTTTTCGTTATTGCCAAGACGCGCTCGTCATAGCTGATCTGCAAGCCTGTATCTTTGGCGACCTTGAGCCAGAAATCGAGAAGACGCTCCTTGGTAATTTGCCCGAGCTTGACCTTGCCATAGATGGGAAGTGTCGTGGTTTGGGTCATCACCATCTTGTTCCGCGGGAAATGCGCGACTGTTCCCCCAAGGCTGTCCTGTTCCACCGTCACGAAGTTGAGCTTGCGCTCCATCGCGGCCAGGCTTGCGGAAATCCCGGCGGGGCCTGCGCCGACAATGACGACGTCAAGCACGTAGGAATCGTGCGTTCCCTCGAATTTGGGAATCGACTCGATGGTCTGGCGTCCCTGTTCGATGGCGTTGCGGACCAGCCCCATGCCTCCAAGCTCACCCGCAATGTAAATGCCGGGGACATTGGTTTCGAAGTTCGGCTTGAGAACGGGAATATCGACGCCGCGCGTCTCGGTTCCAAAAACCAGGCTTATCGCATCATAGGGGCAGGCGGCTTTGCAGGCGCCGTGGCCTATGCAGTCCGACGGTTGGATGAGGGCCGCCTTTCCACCGATCAATCCAATCACCTGACCTTCGGGACATGCTTGAACGCATGCGCCGCATCCAAGGCACAAGGATGGATCTATCCGCGGGTGCAGCGATGCCGGCTCGGTGAGGCCAGCCTCAACGGACTCGTTCAGGACCCTGCGATGACGCTGCTCCGAACGCCTGCTCACGCCGATATAGATCAGCCAGATGAGTGCGAGCGGGCCCAGATAGGCAAGATATATGGGGTCGGCCGGCATGCCACTATAAGTCCGTACATTTGGAAAATTCTGCGCCAAACTTGTACATAACTTTTTGTTGGGATTGAGACTTGCCAAGGGGTATTCAAAGGGCCGGAATAGTCTCCCGGAATACAGAGCCGGGATGATTGCACGCGCTCAAGTTTCTGAGTGGCTTGTATTCAATCTGGGCGCGCATCGCCATGGCCCGATGAACTAGCCATAAAAGAGCCGTCTCTTGATGGTATTTCGAACTCCATCATACATTGATGCGCCGACGTTAGAGACATTTTCACATCTGCTGCGCAACCAAGGAGGGGATATGTCATATCAAGAATCTGTCCGCCCCTCTGGCGCAACGACGACTCCTGTGTCAAATTCTCTTGTGCCGCTGCGCGACGCGCAACGGCCAAAGCCACGGCGAAGGATACGCCTCGGAGAGGCGAGGGCGCGTTTTGCTCACTATCTGAGCCACCCCTTCTTCAATCTTCCGCTCATTTTGTTCTGCGCAGCCATCCTTGGCGTGCTGTATGCGAGCTGGTCGCAGCGCAATGAGGGCCATCTCACGCCGGAAACCGGCGTCGGCTATTGGCTCGGCATTACGGGTGCGACGATTATACTGATATTGATCCTGTATCCGCTTCGGAAGCGGGTGCGCTTCTTGCGCGCGCTTGGCAGGGTTCCGACGATTTTCCGGCTTCACATGATTTTCGGAATTGTCGGCCCGACATTGATTGTTGTTCACTCGAACTGGCACCTTTATTCATTGAACGCCACTGTCGCCATGACCGCCATGCTCACGGTCGTGGCCAGCGGGATCGTTGGCCGTTATCTCTACAGCAAGGTGCATATGGGGCTTTACGGCCGTAAGGCGGAAGTTCGTCAGATTCTTGCTGATGCGTCCGTTTTGAAGCGAGCCCTGGGAGAAGACCTGCCTCAGACGGAGCAGCTTCTGGAGCAGTTGCAAGCCTTCGAAGCGGATGTCCTGGGGCCGCGCCGCAGCTTTCTCGTGCAAAGCTGGGTGTTGCTGACGCTTGGTATCAGACAGCGCTTTCTGCGCAATCGCCTCTTGCGCATGGCGAGAGTTGCGATAAACAAGGAGGGCGTCCGGCGTGGATGGTCCGCGGGGGCCCGGAAGAAACGGGTTGCATTGGTCCGCGAACATCTCGGTCTCTATTTTGCTACGACCAAGAAAGCGGCGCGTTTCGGCGTGTATGAAAGGCTATTTGCGGTATGGCACATGCTGCATATGCCGCTGTTCTTTTTGCTTGCCGCCGCTGCTGTCGTTCACGTCATTGCGGTCCACCTCTATTAGGCAGGAGCTGGGGTGCGCTTATCATCGATCCTGAATGTTTTCGCCTTTGCAGTGCTCTTCATGGGCATTCTGTCTTTGTCTGCGCGTGCGCAAAACGTCTTCGAACGGCTGGTGATGCCCGGGCCGCTGATCGAAGGACACGCAAAATATGAAGAAGAGTGCGGCAAATGCCATGAACCCTTCGAAAAGGAGGCGCAGGCCAAGCTGTGCATGGATTGCCATAAGGAGATTGCGGCGGACAGAAAGCAGAAGCAGGGCTTTCACGGTCTACGGCCCGACAGCGTCAACGCCGAGTGCAATCACTGCCATTCCGAGCATAAGGGGCGTAATGCCGATATCGTGCAATTTGACCAGGAGACCTTCGATCACGCTAACACGGATTTCAGCCTGAAGGGCGCACACCAGATTGCGCGCTGCGACGGCTGTCATATCCCTGACAAGACCTACCGGGAAGCTCCCTCGCTCTGCATCGACTGTCACAAGGAAGACGAACCGCATCGCGGAAACCTTGGCGATAAATGCGCCGACTGTCATAGCGAGACAGACTGGCAAACCGTCAGCTTCGATCATTCGCAGACATTGTTCGAGCTGACCGGTTCGCACAAGGATGTCACCTGCAAGTCATGCCATGGCGGCGAGCGCTATCGGGACGTCAGCACGGTCTGTAGCGTGTGTCATCAATTGCAGGATGTTCACGAAGGGCGTTACGGGGCGAAATGCGACGATTGCCATAGCCCGGAGAAATGGGACGTCGTCAATTTCAATCATGATGAGCAGACGAAGTTCAAGCTGCGCGGCAAACACCGGCAAACCGAATGCGATGCCTGCCACAAAGGTGATCTTTACGGCGAGAAGCTGGCGACGAACTGCTTTTCCTGTCATGAAAAGGACGATCCGCATGAGGAGCAACTAGGCTCCAAATGTGAGACCTGCCACAATGAAAACAGTTGGCGGCAGAATGTCGATTTCGATCACGACGACTCCCGGTTTCCGTTGAAGAGCCTCCATAACCTTGTGCTCTGCGAGGCATGTCACCAGACGCCATCCTTCAAGGACGCGGCGACTGAATGCGTATCCTGCCACGAAGACAGTTTTCACGAAAATCGCTTTGGTGACGATTGCACGCTTTGCCATAAGCCCAATGGATGGCCGCGCTGGACGTTCAATCACGACAAGCAGACGGACTATCCTTTGACCGGGAAGCACCAGCAGGTTAAATGCCATCTCTGTCACGAAAAGAACGTCAATGCCCGCAAGGTTGAGAATTCGACCAGATGCTATTCCTGTCACGCCGATGACGATCCGCATTACGGTCTTTACGGCACAAATTGCGGTCTATGCCATTCACCGGAAAAATTTCAGTTCCTGGGGTCAATCTTCCGTATCAATGACAATTAGGAGCTGATCTGCCGCAAGTGTTGATTCCAGAGGGTTTTTGCAATTTCCTTGTGGAATTCGTGACATTGATGATCTGAAGGCATAGGTCTATTCGGCATAGCTTGCCATGGGTATTATCGGGATTGTCAGTCCCGGGAACCCAGGAGAGATCAGTATGGACCATTCGAGCAAGGTGTGTCACGGCGGACGCGTGTTGGTCGATCAACTCGCCCTTCACGGGGTTGATACGATCTATGGCGTCCCCGGCGAAAGCTTTCTTGCAGCGTTGGATGGCCTGCATGACGCCCGATCGATCCGCTTCGTCAATGCCCGGCAGGAGGGCGGTGCGGCGATCATGGCAGACGCTTACGGCAAGCTGACCGGCAAGCCCGGCATTTGCTTTGTCACCCGCGGGCCCGGCGCGACCAACGCCTCGGCTGGCGTCCATATTGCTTATCAAGATTCCACGCCGATGATCCTTCTGATCGGGCAGGTCGGGCTTGATATGATTGAGCGCGAAGCGTTCCAGGAAGTCGATTACCGGCGCATGTTCGGCCAGATGGCGAAATGGGTGGCGCAGATCGACGATGCCTCGCGCATTCCGGAATATGTCTCGCGGGCGTTCTACACCGCGACATCGGGGCGTCCCGGCCCCGTGGTGCTGGCGCTGCCTGAAGACATGCTGAGCGCGACGGTTACGGCCGAGAATGCGCGGCCCGTTCGCGCCGTCGAAAGCGGTCCGACACCGGAGGCGCTGGATGAGCTGTCGGAGATGCTGGCAAAGGCGGAGCGTCCGGTATGCATCGTTGGCGGCGGGGGATGGAGCGATCAGACGCGGGCCTGTTTCGAGGTTTTCGCGACGGCGCATCAAGTGCCTGTCGGCGCGTCCTTCCGTTGCCAGGACTATTTCAACAATGATCATCCCAACTATGCAGGGCATGTGGGTATCGGCGTCAGTCCGAATCTGGCTGAGCGGATCCGGGAAAGCGATCTGTTGCTTGTGGCCGGCGCGCGCCTTGGCGAGATGACGACCTCGGGCTATTCGCTTATCGACATCCCGGCCCCAAAGCAGCCGCTCGTGCATGTCTATCCGCACCCTGAGGAGCTTGGCCGGGTCTATGCGCCGACGCTGGGCATTGTGTCGGGGATGGGCGCGTTTGGCCGCGCCTTGCGGAATTTAGTGCCGCGCAACGCGCCGCGTGAGGCGCTGGTGGCGGACGCGCATGCCGATTTTGCCGCCTATTCACAGCCGACGCAATCGCCGGGCAATGTCCAGATGGCCGAGATCATGCAGCATCTTCGCCAGACACTGCCGGACGATACGATTATCACCAATGGCGCGGGCAACTATGCGGTCTGGGTTCACCGTTTCTGGCAATATCGCCAGTACCGGACCGGGCTTGCGCCGACATCGGGCTCAATGGGGTATGGCGTTCCCGCAGCCATCGCGGCCAAGATCCACAATCCGGACCGCACTGTGATTGCCTTCGCCGGCGATGGATGTTTCCAGATGACCGGGCTGGAATTTGCGACGGCGGTGCAGGAGAAAGCCGCGATCATCGTCCTTGTCGTCAACAATGGAATGTATGCGACAATTCGAATGCATCAGGAGCGGCATTATCCTGGCCGTACCTTGGGGACAGATCTCATCAATCCGGATTTTGCCGCGCTTGCCCGCGCCTGCGGCGGTTTTGGCGCAACCGTTGAACATACAGAGCGGTTTGCCGACGCGTTCGCCGAAGCCCGGGCGTCCGGTCTGCCCTCCATTATCGAGCTGCGAACCGATCCGGAAGCTTTGACACCGGTCGCAACGCTGAGCGAAACCCGCAATCAGGGCATGGCGCGCAAGGGCGGCTAGAGCTTTTTCAGGCGAAGTTGCCGCCCGGAAAACGCGTAAAAACAAATCTCTAGAGATTTTTGTCGCGAGCCTGCATGAACGCAAAAGGCTATAGCGAAATATGGCGGCGCTTGAGGAATTCGTGCGGTTGGCGACACGGCGTTGCCGGTGCGCAAATAATATCGGCCCGAACTGGGGGCAATCCGGACCGATAGGTGGGAAGAAGATTTTCGGCTCGTTACGGGGCTGCGGACGCCGAGAATGCCACAGCGGCTTTGCGTGTAAAGGTCTGGCTCTCCAGCTTTTTATCCTGGCATCGGATCAATCCGAAAACCGGCATGCGCTTTTTGATCCGATGCTCTGCCTTACCAGGTCTGTGTCCATCTGATGGCGGCCTTGAAGTTGACGCCTTCCTCGATCGCACCAGCCGCAACGGCTTCATATTCTTCATCCATGAGATTATCGATACCCAGATCCAGCCTGATGCCTTTCCAGGGACCCTCTTCCGGTTCAAATGACGCATAAACGTCAACCAGAGTATACGCGTCACGATGTTGCGAGGAGTCAGTATTGGTAAAGTCATCGGCAAACGTCACTTTCGTGCCAATGCGGGCCCAGTATTCGGGTATCTTGATGCCGGCACCGATGATGATCTTGTCTGGCTGAAGGCTGCCCAGAGCCTCTCCGGTCAGCTTGTTGACGCCGTCGATGTGCGTGTAGGCGAAAGAGCTAAACCAGCGCGCTGTGTCATATTTCGCGTCGATCTCGACGCCATCGAGTTCCGCTCGCTCAACATTCACATATTTGCTGTAACATGTGCTCTGATCGAAAAAGCCCGTTACCGGTATGCAGCCACTGGCCACGACATCCAAATCGATAAAATTCTCTGCCCGCGTATGCCAGTACGATCCCTTGATCGTTAGATTGTCACCAGCCGTGACAACATCCGTAAAATCAAAGCCCAGGCCAGCCTCATATGTCTCCGCTTCCTGTGGCTTCAACTCTGGATTGGCCTGAAAGATGTTGGCAAAGCCCGGCCCAAGATTGAAATGCGTGCCCTGCGCGTAAAGCTCCGAATATGACGGCGCGCGGAAACCGCTGCCAATATTGCCGAACATCAGGAACCAGGGAGCTGGCTGGTAAGAGACGCCGAGTTTGGGCGAAATGGCCTTGTCCTCATAGTCGTCAAAGTCCTGATCACCTTTGTAGTCGTTTTCGAAGGTGTCCCAGCGTACGCCCGGTATGACCTTGAGTTTGCCCGGCAGGCCCATGGGATCGACTATGTCGAATTCTGCCTGGATGAAAGCGCCAAAATAGGTGGCGTCTGCATCGGGGACATTCGATGTTGTCCCGTCAAGAGGTTCGCTGTCTTTAGCTATCTGCCTGTCAACATAATACTCGCCGCCATATGTCAGCGTGAGTTGCGTCCATTCATTCACATCGAAGCGCGAGCGATTGTCGAAATTGATCCCGGTCGTCGTGATCTTGCGTTCCGTGAGACGCGTGCTTCCTTTGGGCGCGTGGTCTTCTTCACTTACATGTTGAGCCCAGTAGAAAAGCATATTGCTGTCGATCAGCGGATTGCCGGTCGGGTTGTAGGACAGCTTCGCCGAGACCGTATCGCTCTGGGTGAAGCGATCGACGAGATCACCCTCGGAGTTTGCTTGCGGATTGTTTGGGTTTTCGGCGTCATTCTCATAGTGCACCCACGTTCCTACGAGCGTCAGATCGTCGGTCAACTGTCCGGTTGCCTTAAGTAGCGATGAAGCGATTTCCTCATCTTCCGGCAGTTTTTCGCCATTGCCCAGCCGGACGTCGCCGCCATTGCGGTAGCTGAAGCTTGCGATCGCGTCATATTTGCCATCTTCGGAGCGCGCGAAGGCCGTGGAGGTGGTCATGAACTCGTCATTTGCGCTCTGAAAGCCGGTCTTGAGCTGATAGCCTATGGTTTCTCCGTCTTCGAGGAAATCGGCCGCATCGACCGTGGTCAAAGCGATCACGCCGCCAAGCGCGCCCGAGCCGTAGATTGCCGAGAGCGGCCCCTTGACGATTTCGGCGGATTTCAGAAGGGCCGGATCGATGAAAATGCGGCCGTCATGGCCGGATATAAAGCTCTGCTTGACGCCGTCGACGAGAATGAGAATGTCTTCCTCGCGAAAGCCGCGGATCGTCGGAGCCTGACCTGAACGGCGCGCGCCGCCATCAACGAAGACGCCGGGAACGTCATTGAGTATGTCTTGAATGCTGTTGGCCTGCTTCTTCTCCAGATCTTCGCGCTCAACGACTGATACCTGCCCGGGAAATTCAAAGGAGGTGATCGGGTTCAGCGTTGCATAGATTATTATCGGATCCAGAACGATAGTCTCGCCGGAGACGAAGGTTTCTTCGATGTCCGAATTGTCCTGAGCCTTTGCCGTGCCCATGGTTGCCGCTAACGCGGACGCCGCTATAGTTCTAACAACTTTATATTTCATCCTATTTCCCCAAGGTGCCCAAAACTCGGCTCAATTCCGAGTTGTTTTGTCGGAAATAGGCGTATCAAACATGAATATAGTTGGGAAAGCGTGATATAGTTGTTTGGAATTATTATAAGACATTCAGGTTGCATTCCTGCAACAAAGAACAATTTTTAATTATAATAATTTTAAGATTCAAAGCATATGCCAATAGTATTTGTTGTAATAGTTCTAAATAATATTTGATGAATGTTCCCGAGTATCGTGCTAGCTATGGAATGACTTACTTATGAGAGGGTGAATCGACAGTGCTTGATTCAAAAGACATGAATTTCGGAAATGAATTCAGCCGTACTGTGCGGTTGGCCGGTGCCGATCTGCGCAATGCGTTCGAAGCGCTCAAGGAGCGTTCTCCCGGCCTGCGTACGAGAGATGCGTCCAAGGAATTGGGCGTAACTGAGGCGGAACTGGCAGCTTGCCGCGTTGGTGACGGGATAATCCGTCTTACGTCTGACTTTGCCGAAATTCTCGGCGAGTTACCGGAGGTCGGCGAAGTCATGGCGCTCACCCGCAATGAGCATTGCGTGCATGAGAAACACGGCGCGTTCGACAATGTCTCC
>JAHQVI010000012.1 GCA_019634405.1 Hyphomicrobiales bacterium | reverse complement strand
GGATCGCCTGACGTTGGCGCAGGGCAAGTTCATCCATGCGCGTAATCAGTTCGCCATACTTAGGCACGGCCCATTCCGCCGCTTTTGTCGGCGTCGGCGCGCGTGCGTCGGCAACGAAGTCGATCAGCGTCCAGTCGGTTTCATGGCCGACTGCCGAAATAACCGGAATCCGGCTGGCGGCTACTGTCCGTGCAAGATCTTCGTCATTGAAGCCCCAGAGATCTTCGAGACTGCCGCCGCCGCGCGCAACGATAAGCACATCCGGCCGCGGAACGGCGCTGTCCGCGCCAAGCGCGTTGAAGCCTTCGACAGCCGCTTTCACTTCCGCCGCGCTCGTCTCGCCCTGCACGCGCACCGGCCAGACCAGAACGCAGGCCGGAAAGCGTTCGGCAAAGCCATGCAGCATGTCGCGGATGACCGAGCCGGTCGGCGAAGTGACGATCCCGACCACATTCGGCAAAAAGGGGACTGGCCGCTTGCGCGCTTCGTCAAACAGCCCTTCCGCCGCCAGCCTCTTCTTGCGTTCTTCAAGCAGCGCCATAAGCGCGCCAACGCCCGCCGGTTCGATATTCTCGATGATGATCTGATAACTGGATTTGCCGGGGTAGGTCGTAATACGTCCTGTCGCGATGACTTCCATGCCCTCTTCGGGCTTGATCTGCATCTTGGCGTAAACGCCTTTCCAGATCACGGCGTCGATCTTGGCGCGGTCGTCTTTCAGCGCGAAATAGGAATGGCCGGAGGAATGGCGGCCGCGAAATCCAGATATTTCACCGCGTACGCGAACATAGCCAAAGGTGTCTTCTACGGTTCGTTTCACCGCGCCGGAGAGTTCCGAAACGGTATATTCGGCAATATTGCTGATCCGTGATTCGCTCATTCGCTTCCGTCTATCTATCCTGTTATCAACGTGCAACATTAAGGCGATTCTTGCTAGGACAGATCCCAGTAAACTACTTAAATATGGGGCGGGATGAACGTACTTCTAATCGGATCGGGCGGACGCGAGCACGCCTTGGCATGGGCAATCAGCAAAAGCCCGGAGTTGACAAAGCTTTACTGCGCCCTGGGTAATGCCGGGATTGAGGCTTGCGCGGAATGCGTTGCGCTGGATGTGAGCGATCATCCTGCGGTTGTGCAGTTTTGCCATGACAGATCAATCGGGCTTGTCGTTGTCGGCCCGGAATTGCCCCTCGTTGCCGGGCTCGGCGATGATCTGCGCGAAGCCGGCATATTGACCTTTGGTCCCGGCAAACAAGCGGCCCAGCTCGAAGGCTCGAAGAGCTTTACTAAGGAGCTTTGCGCGGAATTCGGAATACCAACAGCGGCCTATGAGCGTTTTGACGTGCTGGAGCCCGCCCTTGATTATGTGCTCAAACAGCCGCTTCCGATCGTTGTCAAAGCGGACGGTCTGGCGGCCGGAAAAGGCGTCACGGTCGCTGAAACGCTTGAGCAGGCGGAAGTTGCGCTGCGCGACTGTTTTGACGGTGCGTTCGGCTCTGCGGGGGCATCGGTCGTTATTGAGGAATTCCTGCAGGGCGAGGAAGCCAGCTTCTTTGCGCTTAGCGATGGCCGGTCGATCATTCCCATGACCGGCGCTCAGGATCACAAGCGCGCTTATAATGGCGATGAGGGCCCCAATACTGGCGGTATGGGCGCTTATTCACCTGCTCCGGTGCTTACGTCAGCCATGGAAGCCCGTGTCATGAATGAAATCATCCTTCCCACGGTCGCCGGATTGCAGGCGCGAGGCATCCCCTATCAGGGCGTTCTCTATGCCGGGCTGATGATTGGCGAAAACGGGCCCAAGCTTATCGAGTACAATACGCGCTTCGGCGATCCTGAGTGCCAGGTGCTTATGATGCGGCTCAAGTCTGACCTGCTGCCGGTCCTCCTCGCAGTAGCTGATGGCTCGCTCGGGCGGTTTGAGCTGCACTGGCATAGTGACGTAGCGATGACGGTGGTCATGGCGGCGAAAGGCTATCCCGGCGCATATGAGAAAGGCTCCGAAATCAGAGGGCTCAAGGGCGCCGATGCGATGGATGGCGTAGCCGTCTTCCATGCGGGAACGAAAGCTGACGGCGACCGTATTCTGGCCAATGGCGGGCGTGTACTGAACGTGACGGCGCGGGGACGGACTGTTCTCGAAGCGCGAGACCGCGCTTATAATGCTATTCAGAAGATTGATTGGCCTGAAGGATTTTGCCGTAGCGATATTGGCTGGCGCGCAATCGAGCAGGAGGATCGCAATGACGGATCTGCCTGAGCTGTTTCCAGGATTTGAAACACACCGTTTCAAAACGCAAGGCGCAGAAATCTTTGCACGCATCGGTGGGGATGGCCCGCCTGTCCTGATGTTGCATGGCTATCCCCAGACGCATGTGATCTGGCATCGCATCGCGCCCCGGCTGGCGCGGAAATACAGGCTGATCATCTGTGATCTGCGCGGCTACGGTCAAAGCTCGGTCCCGGAGGACACGCCAGATCATTTCAGCTATTCAAAGCGCGCCATGGCGCAGGATTTCGTTGAGATCGCTGACCAGCTTGGCCATGAAAAGCTACTGATTTGCAGCCATGATCGCGGTGCGCGTGTAGGTTACCGTCTCGCGTTGGATTCCCCCACTCGCGTGGATAGGTTGATTATGCTCGATATTGTGCCGACCCACGCCATGTGGCATCGTCTCAATCGTGATCTGGCGCTAAAGGCTTTCCATTGGAGCTTCATGGCGCAGGCGGCACCGTGGCCGGAGACGATGATCGGACAGGACGCAATCGGCTGGATGGACAATAAGCTGGCGCAGTGGAGCGGAACGGGCGATCTGTCAGTTTTTGCGCCTGAAGCGCTGGCCCATTATCGCAGCTTTTTCAGCCAGACCGCGCGGCTCCATGCGACTTGCGAAGATTACCGGGCAGGGGCGACTTACGATCTGGCGGCGGATGAGGTCGACTATGATGCTGGAAGGCAAATCAAGTGTCCGACGGCGGTGTTCTGGGGCGACAAGGGGATTCCGAGCAATACATCCGGTCCGTTTGATATCTGGCGCGAATGGTGTACCGATGTCACCGGACATGCGATCGCATCGGGGCATTTTCCTCCCGAGGAAAATCCCGACGCGACCGCTGAGGCAATAGAGCAATTTTTCGGTTGAGCAGATGGAAACCTCAAGCGCCGCCTCACCTGAAACCAAATTGACCGCAGCGCCTGAATTCTCCTTTGGTCTGGCTCTCGGCGGAGGCGGGGCGCGCGGTTTTGCCCATATCGGCGTTCTTGAAGCGGTTGACGAACTCGGGATCCGGCCTGCGATGATTTCCGGAACGAGTATCGGCGCGCTGCTCGGTAGCGCCTATGCGTCCGGAATGAGTGGCGAGGATATCCGCGCTTACTGCGATGACCTTTTCCTCAATCGCACCGCTGTTCTGCGCAAGTTGTTTTCACACTGGAACGATGCCTGGTTCACCACGAAGATCACGATGACCGGCTCGCCTTTCTCGGCTGAAAACATCATCACAGCACTACTTCCGCCAGCCGTGCCGGCGACATTCGAGGAACTGAAAATTCCGTTTCATTCCGTTTCCACCGATTTTCATGAACAGAGCGAATATGTGATCAGTAGTGGCGCGCTGGTTCCGGCTGTTGCTGCAAGCTGTGCGTTGCCAGCAATTTTTCGGCCTGTTCAGACGGATGGGCGTGTTCTGATCGATGGCGGCTTTGTCAATGTCGTACCGTTTGATCTGCTATGCGGCAAAGTTGGCGTGACGGGCGCCGTCGATGTCACGTCTGGCCCGAAACGTGAGAACAAGGTTCCCTCCTACATCGATACGATTATCGGTTCAATGCAGATCACCATGCGTTCTATCGTGAATGAGAAGCTGCAAAGGACGGAGCCTGACATCTTCATCCGTCCCGATATGGGGCAGTTCGGCGTGCTGGAATTCTACAAATATCAGGAGATTTGCGCTGCTTCCGTGGCGGCTAAGGACGAATTCAAACGCGCCTGCGAAGCGGTGCTGACGGATCAAATCAACATGTAGACCCGCAATTGCCGAAGGTTTTCCCCCTAGAGCGGAGTGAATTCATAAAAACGGTAACTTGTTGCAATAATTTAGTTTTTTCTATATTAACGTCACGTGGGATCCGCAAGCCGTGTGGATTTAGATCGATTCGCGGAGCTTGAGAGTGCTCCCAACGATCGATGTTGCGAGCCACACAGCTTCCGAAAGTGCTGCCCACTCTTTCGTTATCGTTAATAGCGTAGCACTGTTGCGTGGTTGTAACTCTCCGGAAAACCGTCCAAAAGCCAATAATTACAAGGCCTGAACTCACTACGAATTAATTGCGGCACAATCAGGCGTATATTGCGGAATTTCATGCAACTCAAGAGTAGTTTGCGCCTGTCAGGAAGATGGATAACGGTTTCCTCATGCCATTAAAGTAATGGAATTATGGGGAAATATCTTGAAAATATCGAAACTTGCTTTTCTGAGCACCGTATTGATGGTCGGTACCGTTTCGGTTGCAAACGCTGCTGATGTTTTCGCGCCGGAAAGCTATCCGGACACCTATGAGGCTGAGCCAGTTGCTTATGCGCCAATCGCATGGGCCGGCTTTTATTTTGGTGGCCACATCGGTTCAACATTTGGCAGCCAATTTGAAGCCAACCACGCTACCTTGGAAATCGACAATGCGCTGACGGGTGGCGTTCACCTCGGTTACAATTGGCAGACTCCGTCCCATTATGTTTTCGGCGTAGAAACCGACATTGGAATGGTCGATGATGAGTCTCCCAACGATTCTTCCCATACCGAGTTTGTCACAACGCTTCGGGGGCGCCTCGGCTATGCCATGGGGGATACGCTCGTTTACGGTACTGGGGGCGCTACATGGGTCGGCTATGATACGAATGATGATGAAACCTTTGAAGACATAGGCTTCGGCTACGTTGTTGGCGCAGGATTCGAACACAAGTTCGGCAACAATGTCAGTCTCGGTGTCGAGAGCCTGTATAATGAAGTCACGCTTGAAAGCGAAGTAAGCGATCTCGAACTTGAACAGGAGTTCTGGGCGGTTCGCGCTCGTGCATCCTACCATTTCGGTCAGCGCCAAGCCCGGCCGCTGAAGTAAGCTTGCGTCGATGATGGTTTGAGGGCCGGGGCGGGAGCGCGACTGTCTCGGTCTTTTTGCTTCGTTAGCCGCGTCGCGCGGCGAAGAATGCCTTCAGCATTTGAGATGCTTCAGTCTCGGCGATGCCGCCATAGACTTCGGGCACAAAATGGCAGGTTGGCTTCATATAGAAGCAGACGCCATTCTCCACAGCGCCTGCTTTTTCGTCATAGGCCCCGAAATAAAGCCTCTCGATACGTGCAAACGAAATAGCCGTCGCGCACATGGTGCAGGGCTCAAGCGTTACATAGAGATGGCATCCAACCAGACGCTCGCTTTTCAGCGCGCGGCTTGCGGCGCGAATGACGAGCATCTCCGCATGAGCTGTAGGGTCGTGCAATTCGAGAGTACGATTGCCGTCGCGCGCAAGAATTTGCCCGTCGTTGCCGGTCAAGACAGCGCCAACCGGCACTTCGCCGCGATTGGCGGCTTTGCGTGCTTCTTCAAGCGCCAATTCCATGAATGACGGATGTGTCATTGCCAAGAAATAGCGCTAAAAGCTTCCAAATCCAACTGTTCAGACCTCTGCGGCGAAGAAACGAGGGCGGGATTTCTGCTGCCAGATAAAAACCGGATCGATCGAGCTGCACTCAATTCAATCGGCTTGAAGCATGTGGCGATTGATCCAGACTTTACTTCAATGCGCTGACGATTTTTTCCTCATTCTTTTCCAGGGAATCATTGGCCGCTGCTGCTGTCGTTGTTGGCTGGCTGTCGCTCGTCATATCGGCATCGGCCTGACTGCTATCGGTTTTGCCATTAATAGCGGGCTCGACAGTGGATTTGACGGCGTCCGGATCATCTTCAACCCGCGCCAGTGGCTGTCCCTTATCGGCAATATCCAGCCCATCGCGCATCTCAAGCGCCTTAAACTCAACGCGGGCTTCCTCGCGGCGATATTCCAGCAACTGTGTGGTAGGCACCAGAAACTGGCTCGCGCGTATTTCGCGTATCTGATCCATGTCGTCGAGATAGGCTCCCGAACGAAGCAGCGTTTCGATGGCCTTCGCCACTGAACGCGTAATCCGCTGGCCCTGATCTTCGTTTACCCGGCCGGCGGTCTGCGCGTCTTTGACCCGGTTGATAAATCCGGCGGCCATCATTGCGACTTCAATTTGATAGCGAAAGTTTTCTTCGGTCGAATATTTGATGCGGTCCCAGACGGAGATAAGAAGTTCTGAAATTTCATCGACAATACTTGTCGCCCCGAAGAAATCGAAGCTTTTTGCGCTACCTGAATCGATTGCACCGACCGCAAGCGCAGGATGATCGCCGCCTCGAAGCGTCGCCATGCCTTCGTAAAATTCGTCGAGTGAGCGCATGACGTTGATGATGATATGCGGATCGGTCAGCGACCGTTCGCGCTCAGCAACGAGAATCCGTAGCCGCTTAATCTCCTGATCGTCGCCACTCTGGCTCGCGACGATGAGCTGTTCCTTGTCCGTTTCACGCGTCAGCAGCTCGCGCAGTTTTGGCATGACGAAGATGACATTGTAAGCGCCGACATCGACATCGGCCATTACCTTACGGGACACGGCTTGCTCGCCGTCGATCAGCGCGGACCAGAACTGGATGTCCAGAAGCGGCATGAGGCCGAAAAAGGACATCATTTCCTTTTCTTCCTCGTTGAAATCCTGATAGTGGCGCATAAAAACATTGTAGGCGAGAAGGATTTTCTGTGTTCTGTTTACGCCTTCAGCCTGTTGCCCATTTCGCGCGGCCCGAAGGAGTTCACGGATTTGGGCTGCCTGTAGCGCATCCTTCAATGTGTTGACTGCCTTGATGATCCGGTCGCGGCGCATTTGTCTTCCCCGTGTGCAGAAATCGATTCGTAGTACTTTTTATAGCAATAAAAAAGAGGCAAAGATGCGGTCTCGCGAAGAAACCCACATAACAGATTCCCTAGCGAGTCAGCGAATCGCCAAGGCAATCGCCCGCTCAGGCTTCTGTTCGCGCCGGGACGCAGAGAAGATTATTTTGGAAGGGCGGGTCAGCCTGAACGGCAAGCTGCTCGACACGCCCGCCGTAAATGTAACGGGAAATGACAAGATCCTGATTGACGGTCAGCCGCTTCAGGCACCGGCCGAGATTCGTCTCTGGCGTTACCACAAGCCGAAGGGCCGGGTGACGACACATCGCGATCCCCAAGGCAGACCAACGGTTTTCGAGGCCTTGCCGGAGGATATGCCGCGGGTTATCTCGATCGGACGGCTCGATCTCAATACGGAAGGGCTTCTGCTGCTGACGAATGACGGAGATCTCGCGCGCCACCTTGAATCACCTGCGACCGCCTGGGTGCGTCGCTACCGCGTGCGTGTGCATGGCAGGGTCGATCAGGCAGCGCTCGACGGGATCGGCAAGGGCGTCGAAATTGAAGGCGTCAGATATGGCCCCGTCGACGCCAAGCTCGATCGGATCCAGGGCGCAAACGCCTGGCTTACTTTGGGATTGCGCGAGGGTAAGAATCGGGAGGTGCGCAAGATCATGGAGCATCTCGGCCTTGAGGTCGGACGTCTCATCCGCGTCTCTTTCGGTCCGTTTCAACTCGGCGATATGGCGATCGGTACGGTCGAAGAGGTCAAGCGGCGCATTCTGGCCGAGCAGATCGGGCGCGCGCTGGCGGAAAAGCTCGGTCTGGCAGCGCAGCGCAGCGGTGAAAAGTTGCAGGGAGTGGCCCGGACGGATGCGCGCAAGCCTGCGCGCAGGCGACCTGCCCCAAAGCGCAACAGCCGGCCAAAGAAGCAGACGACGAAATGAGAATTGTTGCCGGGCGCTATCGCGGGACCCCTCTTGCTGCACCGACGAATCTGGATATTCGTCCCACCAGTGACCGCGTGCGTGAAGCGATTTTCAACAAATTGAGCCATGGCGTCGAGGCATTCGATCTTGAAGGCGTCCGTGTTCTCGATCTGTTTGCAGGAACCGGCGCGCTTGGCCTTGAGGCGTTGTCGCGCGGCGCGTCATATGCGCATTTCGTCGACGACAGCGTCGAGGCGCGCGGTCTTATTCGCCGGAACATTGAAGCGCTCGGCCAGATGGGGGCGACCAAGCTCTATCGCCGCGACGCAACCGATCTCGGCTTCATCGGCACGCTCAAACCGTTTACTCTGCTATTTGCCGATCCGCCCTATCGCAAGGGACTTGCCGAGCGGGCGTTGCGAGCGGCGAGCAAGGGCAATTGGCTTGAAAACGGCGCTATCGGGGTCGTGGAGGAACGTGTCGATGCAGAATTTCAGCCCCCCGGCGACTATACGCTTCTGGACCAGCGCAATTACGGTGACACGGCGGTTCATTTTCTTCGCTATTCGAACCAGAATAGGTAATGCGGCGTCTGTTTATCAAGAGATGCGCCAGCCCAACTTGCCTCCCATGCGCGAATGTGGCTAATTGAATGGCAATTGTGGCGTTGAATGCGGCGAACACGTCATAATAGGGGGATTTGTGTTTAAAACGCCACTTTCGTTCAGCCTGGGATCGGAACGTATCGGGCTGATTGCATTGCATTTGCGATGGGTGACGCTTGCTGTGGTTCTCGCCATCTCGGCATTGGCCAGTCTGGGGACGGACCGCTTGGAGGTCGACGATTCACTTTCCGAGCTGTTCCGGTCCGACAGTGAGGATTACCGGCAATTCGAGCTATTATCCAAGCGTTTCCCGTCTAGCGAATATGACGTGCTTGTTGTTATCGAGGGGCCGGGACTTTTGGAGCGCGAAGCGCTTTCGGCCCTGCGCAACGCCGTCATTGAGTTGCAGTTCGTAGAGGGAATGCGCGGTCTGATCTCGATTTTCTCTGCGCGCGCCTCGCCTGAACCGGGCAAATTGCCGCCTCCCCTGTTCCCGTTCGACTTCCCGGAGGGGCAAGCCTATGACGAACTGATCGCAAATGTACGCGAGAACCGCATTTTGGACGGCAAGCTTCTTTCCACGGATGGGCAGCTTACTCTGATTGTGCTCGCGCTAGATCCCGACGTTGCTCGCTCCAATGGCCTAAAAAATACGATTACCGATATTTCCGACACGGTGAGCGGCGCACTGAACGGCACGGGCCTCAGCGTTCAACTCGCCGGTGCGCCGGTTATGCAGCAGGAAATCCGTGACGCCGTCGAGCAAGACCGGATCATCTATAACGGGATCGGCTTCCTGATCGGCGTTGTTATCGCGCTGATATTTTTCCGGCATGTCTCGTTCATGGCGATCGCAATCATTCCTCCGGCGGTTGCGATATTGTGGTCGTTGGGCGCGCTCGGATGGGCTGACTTCCAGCTCAACCTTTTCCTGAACGTGATTGCGCCGCTGACGATGGTCATGGCGTTTTCCGATTCCATGCAGATGACATTCGCCATGCGAGAGCGCATTCTGGCGGGCGCGGGCAAGATGGAAGCGATCCGCCATGCGCTCCTCGTTGTGGGGCCGGGATGTTTCCTGAGCAGCGCGACAGCCGGACTGTCCTTCTTTGCCCTGACCTTTGCCGATTCTGCATTGATCCGCACTTTCGGGACTGCGGGCATGGTTTGTATGAGCGTCGCCTTTCTTGCCGTCATAACCGTGCTGCCGCTCGTCGCCATGTTCATACTCGGCAACACGGAAAAGCTGGCCGCCAGCCTGAACACGAATGACGGGCCTGTCAGCTTCTTAAGGCGCTGGTCGTCATACATCGCCGGTTACGTGACCGGAAGGCCGCTTGTCTTTGCCGGAGCCGGGCTGTTCTTCGCGGTTCTGCTTGGTGTCGCGCATCTCGGTCTTGTGCCGCGTTACCGGCTTGCTGATCAGGTGCCGGACCGCGAACAGGCGCTTAAGGCGTCAAGCCGTCTCGACACCAAGCTGACCGGCGCTAATCCTGTCGATGTCATGGTCGATCTGCCCGATGGAGTCGGCATTTACGATCCACGGGCGCTGGAAGTGATCGCAAAAGTCCATAGCCTAGTCGAAAAGCAGGCCGGCGTCGGCAATGTCTGGTCAATCGAAACGCTTGTGCGCTGGATCGCCGAAAACGGGCAGGATGATGTCGGATTGCTGGAGCAATACATCCAGTTGCTGCCGGATCATTTGACGACACGTTTCGTGACCAAGCAGCAGGACGCCGCTGTTGTGACGGGGCGTATTCCGGACATTGACGCAAATGACCTGCTGCCGACGGTGCATGCGATTGAGGAAGCGCTTCAGCCGATCCGTGCAGCGTATCCTGATTACGGAATATATGTCAGCGGTCTGGCGGTTCTTGCTGCGCGCAACAGCACCTCGATGATCCAGAAGATCAACATGATGCTGACCGCTGAAATGGTGTTTGTCTCCGCTGTGATCGGGATTGCATTCAGGTCGGTTCTGATCGGAATTGTCAGCCTGCTTCCAGGTTTGTTCCCGGTCTTCGTCTCCGGCGCTTCGTTGGCCGTGACCGGCGAGGGGCTGCAATTCGCCAGCATTATCGCGCTCACGGTTGCATTCGGGCTGGGCCTGAATGCGACAGTTCACTACCTCAACAGGCTCCGTCTTGAAGCCTATCTTGATTGCAAGCCTGAGGTTGCAACGGCGCGCGCAGCGACTTTGATCGGACCGGCGCTGATTGTCACCAGTATCGTTTTAGCCTGCGGGCTTGCCGTTACCGTTTTTTCTGATCTACCATCCCTACGTCTGTTTGGGCGGTTGAGCGCGATGACCTTGATTGCCTCGATGGTCGCCGGGTTGCTTTTGCTTCCTGCGTGCATGCTGCTAGTCAAACGGTTCCAGGCCAGAGCGAGAAAAAAAAACTATGAGACCGACTGCCGGGACGGTGTCGATGCAGGAGCGCAGCTTGACCCGGCCGAATAATCCGGCTACGGCCACATCATCGCATGGCATGAGATCCTGGTGCAATCATTCCGTGTGCTTGCAGGGATATGGGGACGTATGATCAGCAAACTTCGCCTGTGGGGAGCATATAGCTGTTTTGGGCTTGTTATCGCTGCTCTGGCCCTTGTGGCCGACCAGTCGAATAAATACTG
>JAHQVI010000001.1 GCA_019634405.1 Hyphomicrobiales bacterium | reverse complement strand
TTGGTACAAATCAATCGCACAAGAAACAAAACGTTACAAATGCCGATTGTAAATCCTTGCATTTCATCCCTATTGTGACTCAGTCTTTCATCACATGGCGAAACGCCATAACGGAGGCATGAATGGGGAAATTTCTTAATACGGCGCTTGCCGCAACCCTCATCTCGGCTGGCGCAGTCGGAATCGCCGGCCATGCTGAGGCCAAGCGCGGCGAGTCCGAGGCATATCGGTATGTGACCGCTCATGCAAGCACCGGCGGCCAGAGTGTGACCGGGGCGGTTCGCAAGGGACGGTTTGGAGATCAGGTCCAGACACCTGGCGGCAATTGGTATGATTGCGAGATTACGTGTGAATATACGCTCAGGCGTCTCACCGTGGATTTCTGGGAAGGTCAGGAAGACAACGGATTCGTCTCGCCCGGATATCTGCGTTTTGATTTCGACCTTGACACGCAAACGGTGCACAGACGGCCTTTCCACCGCAACGAAGACTACTGATTGTTGTCCTGCCAGGCCAACAGACCGGACTTTACGGCCTTTCACTGATTGCCTGGCAGGCGCCAATTTGAAATCAATACGAAAACCGGAATAGTAACGGCCCCCGTCTCTGCCGTAAATATTTTAATTTTTTCAATGACTTACGCGACGGAATACAATTACACATTCTATCATAGAGTGTATCTGTTGATTATCTAAACCCTAGGGTTGCACATCTGCATTCGCGCAGTTAAAACAAAAAAATGTAAAACCAAGCGAATACATATCAAACCTGAAATATTACTTGATCCTGGCGCCTATTATTAACAAAGGAAACGATTTCCTCTGCGCCGATCGTGCGTGATATTGCAAATAATAAAAATTATTATGACAAAATTATATGGCCTACCTAATGATTACAGCAAAATCAATAGGTTATCAATTTTCCAGGTCATGCCGCGCGGAATGTATTTTGGAGCATCGCGCGCAACATCGATAGACCTTTGCGTGCGCGATCTCGTATTTGCATCACGGCGTCAGCATGAAACCGGTATTTATGCAGCTGAAATCGAAGATCCGTTTCCAGATTGCACGTTTGTTCCTTTCCCCAGCCACGGCTCGCCATCAACCTATCAACGCGCAAATTTCATTGCCGCACGGGCAAAAGCACTGAAACCGGATGTCATCGTCGTCCAGCAGCATCTTTCAACAGCTGCGGCGATTGCAATGCGCGTGCCCGGCATCAAGGTTATACTGCACACGCATAATTTCCAGAAAACCTATGAGAGCTCGGCCGGTATTACAGCCTGGCTGAAACGTAGCATCAAAAAATACCGCTATAATCGACTCGCTGGCATCATTCATGTCAGCCAAGCCTGTGAAAAAGCCTTCATACGGGATTGGCCCGAATTGTCGCTGCCGAGCTGCGTCATCAACAACGGACTGGACTTCAGCGGCTGGCGGCCGGCAACGGAACGCAAAAACGAGATTGTCTATGCTGGCAGGTGCGCGCCTGAGAAAGGGGTGCTTGAGCTGGCGGAAGGTATCAGACCCGTTTTATCGGCGCATCCATCCTGGTCCGCGCGTTTCATCCTGTCAGCACCGGATAGCCATCCTGACTATCTCGGGAAAGTCCGCAAGGCCGTTGCAGAACTGGGCGAGCAGGCCGTCATAGAAATTCAGCGACCGTTCGATGCGGTCAAGAACGCCTTTGAAAACGCCTCAATTGCGGTCGTGCCCTCGATCTGCAGCGAATCCTTCGGCAGGGCAGCGCTTGAAGCACATGCTGGCGGCGCGGCGCTGATCAGCTCCGGTACTGGTGGCCTTGCCGAGGTTAGCGGGGCAAACGCATTACGGCTCGGATCGGTCGCCCCTGTACAGATTGGCAACGCCGTTCAGACGCTCATCACGGATCAAGACCTACGCGAAAAGCTGGCTTACGACGGCATGATCCGGGTTAGAAAGCTCTTTGACATAAATCAGCAGGCGGATCAATTTGCTCGCTTTTCTCGCGCAGTATCCGGCAATGGCTTTAATGTCCACCAACTTAATCCTGGCATGATTGAGCCATTCGGATCGGATAGGTAAAAAGCAGGCGCCATCGAGTGAGGCCGTATGACATGGCTCGCGACCTTCCGTTCATGTCGTCCATAATTGCATGCAAAGCGGAAGAGAGCGCAGAGAAAACCATCGTCACAGCATGAATTCAAACGATCCGGGTCAGCCCATTCGCGGCGATGCCCAGCTCTGTCACCACTGTACGCACGCAGCAAGCCAGCTTTCAGCCAATGCAGCACCGACATCGCGACACACCATCAGCATCAGGTCGCGTAGTGAGCTGTCCCTTTCAGCCAGAAGGCAGGCGCATTGCAGTCCTCACGGCAACCGTCAAACGCGACGAGCAAAGCCAGCCCATATCGCCCGACGACAGCATAAAGTTCTGCGTGAATATCAGCCAAGCATGCACTCAAAATTGCAATGTAAATTTCGCCAATAGCTTGTGGGATGCCGCTTCAACAGGCATCTGTACACAAATAGTTGTAAGATCGCTAAAGTCGCGGCTCATGAAGATCTTGGCCGAAAACAAGCGGGCACAGGCAACCGCTCTCGACGCTGGCATGTGCGACGTTCAAGCCAAGCGATCAAAAAGCTGATCAATGTGCGTTCTTGAAGCCTTGCATCTGTTCTGGTGTCGCCTCACCCTGATGCTTCGCTTTCCATTCCTCGTAAGGCATACCATAGACAATTTCGCGCGCCTGATCCTTGGAAAGCTCCACTCCCTTTTCGCGAGCGGCCTCCTGATACCAGTTCGAAAGGCAGTTTCGGCAGAACCCGGCCAGGTTCATCATGTCGATATTCTGCACATCGGTACGATTTCTTAAATGTCCAACCAGTCTACGAAAGACAGCCGCTTCGAGTTCGGCCGACAAGTCCTGATCTATTTCCGGTTGCCCCATCTGATGATCCATCCCATTGCTGTGATCGGGAGCCGTCTCACCGATCCCCGACCCGTAATGTCGTACGTTATGGAATGTAAGGCTTGCATCGCTCCGGGACAATATCTCCTGCAAATTAGCAGCAAGCAACTCGGCCCACTCGACCTGCCCCGCCTCATCGCGAATCAGATCCTGCCGGACCTCGATCAGCGCATTGGCCAGACCGCGTTTCGTTGCGTGCTTGTTCACACAATCTCCCGGCAAAGCCCCGGCATAAGGCTCGTTGTCGCCAACAGTCAGATTAGGGTCGCGGCGGAGGGCATCGATAAACGGACGCGCAAGGCGCGGATCACGGTCCCACAATACGCCGGCCTGCCAGGGGCGCAACCAGCCGCGCCAGTTTTCCGTAAAACTGTGGATCGAAAAGATCACGGGCGTTTTACCCGCAGCAATCATCGAATCAATAATGCGGTCAATTGCGTCATGGTATGGGGTGTAAAAGCGATCGATTCGCCGCTGTATTTCCGCTCGATCGATTTTGGCGTTGCCCGGCACGACCGCACCGTCCGAAATCCGCATGATCAGCGTGGGGTCGGATTCGCCGCGATTGGGATCGATCAGCAGGCGGGAATAATGCGTCAGCACAGCCGGTGCATTCAAGAGCCCGGCCATATAGCGCGTAATGCCAGCCGCGCCGGGATCATATGCGATATGACGTTCAAGCTGTTCCGGTGGCAGACCGAGCGTTCCATATTCCGGCGGCAACGTATTTTCCGCGTGATCGCATAATAAGAGGACCCCGCTGGAGAGAGAACCGCGAATGATTGAAAAAACAGGATTTTCAGCTAAAGGCTTGGCCTCGCTGTCCGATAAAATTGTATGCAGCATGGGTACTTTTATCGTATGGTCTAGATAATCTCCAGTGCACTAATCATTTTCGAAGCTGTTTTTCAACGAAATTTGCTGGTTTCCAAAGCAAATTGAAACTGGCGTATTTATATGCAACACAGCGTCTGACATGACCTCATTGACAACTCACACAAACCTCCTGCGCAACGCCTACGACGCCGCCACGGGCGCCGCTCAGCCGGTGGTGTGCCTGCCACCGCATTTCCCGCCGCCACCCAAGGGAAAACTGATCTGCCTGTGTACCGGCAAAGCCGCCGCTGCCATGGCCGAAACAGCGGCGCGCCATTACCAGACCCTCCTTCCGGACGATCGTTTCATCGGGATGGCCACCGTTCGCACCGGTTACGGAAAGCAGGTCGACCGGTTTGAATTCATGGAAGCGTCGCATCCCGTTCCCGACGGCAATAGCGAGCGGGCGGCTGCGCGCGCGCTTCAGCTTGCGGCGATGGCGGGCGAAGACGATCTCCTGTTGGTCCTGATGTCAGGTGGCGCTTCAGCCTTGTGGTCTGCGCCGGTCGCAGGCCTGCAACTGGCGGAAAAACAGGATCTCACCCGCACGCTGCTCAAAGTCGGCGCGACAATCACTGAAATCAACTGCGTTCGTAAACACCTGTCGCGGATCAAGGGCGGGCGTCTGGCTGCTGCGGCCTATCCGGCTCGAATTTTAACCCTGGCCATTTCCGATGTTCCTGGCGACGCTCCCGATGCAATAGGATCCGGTCCCACTGTCGCGGACCCGACGACTTTGCCGGATGCGCGCGACATTTTGAACAAATACGATATTCGCATCACCTCTGCGATATCTTCCACGCTCACCAACGATTCGAATGAAACGCTCAAGCCCGGTGCGCCGTCTCTCGCCAATGCGGAATACATCCTCGCCGCAACGCCAGGCGCCGCGCTCAAGGCGGCTGCACAAATCGTCGAACGGGCTGGCTATGAGCCGGTCCTGCTTGGCGACTCCCTTGAAGGCGAGGCCCGCAATGTCGCCAAAGACCATGCCAGGCTGGCCTTGAAACTGCGCGATGAAGGCAAGCGCGCAGCAATCCTTTCCGGAGGGGAACTGACGGTCACAATAAGGGGCGATGGGCGTGGCGGCCCGAATCAGGAATATGCGCTAGCTCTGGCCATAGCCCTTAACGGAACGCCGGGAATCCATGCACTTGCGGCTGATACGGATGGCAGCGATGGGGGAACCGGAAAAGTTGATGACCCCGCCGGAGCCTTTGTTTCGCCTGACACAATCAGCCGCGCGCTTGAATTCGGCCAAAATGCAGGTGATTTTTTGGCAAAAAACGATTCCACCGGATTCTTTGAAATGTTAAAGGATTTGCTGGTTACCGGGCCAACCTTTACTAACGTAAACGATCTGCGCGTGATACTGGTCGAGCCCGGAGAGCGCTAATTAAATGCAGGCAGATTATCCAGATCCATGATGTCACATTCCTTCGGCCGCATTGCTTTTGTCCTCGGTGTCTTCTGTTTTGCGATCTCAGCTTATTCGACCGCAGCACACGCCGATCTCAAACTCTGCAACACCACCTCCAGCCGCGTTGGTGTCGCAATTGGGTACAAGGACGATCAGGGCTGGGTCAGTGAGGGGTGGTGGAATGTCGCCTCCCAGACATGCGAGGTGCTGCTCAAAGGCACGCTCGTTGCCCGGTATTACTATATACACGCCCTTGACTATGATCGTGGCGGCGAATGGGCGGGCAAAGCCTTCATGTGCACAGACGACAAAGCTTTCACGATTCGCGGCGTCAATGATTGTCAGAACAAGGGATATAAGCGTTCCGGGTTTTTCGAAGTCGATACAACGGAACAGGACGACTGGACCGTAAGGCTTACAGATCCTGGTGATGCCGGAACAGGGGCTCAATGAGAAGATCGCGACGGGTAAAAATTCTTGCAACCCTTGGGCCCGCTTCGTCGGACCGGGCCGCGATAGAAAAACTGTTTTACGCCGGAGCCGATGTCTTTCGAATCAACATGAGCCATGCGTCTCATGAGGATTTGCGGGAACGGCGCGAGACAATTCGCGCAATCGAACGGGATGCAAATCATCCGATTGGCATTCTTTGCGATCTGCAGGGACCGAAGCTGCGCGTAGGGCTGTTTGACGAAGCGGTGATTCTTGAGGAAGGCGCGACCTTCGTGCTGGACCGCTCCGAGGAGCCCGGCGATATTGCGCGTGTTTTTCTGCCGCATCCGGAAATCTTCAAAAGCATTGATGTCGGCCACCAGCTTCTCCTAAATGACGGCAAGCTTCGCTTAACCGTAACCGGGCATAGCGACGACCGCATTGAAACCGTGGTGAACGTTGGCGGAGAGCTGTCCAGCCGCAAGGGCGTCAGCCTGCCGGACACGCTGCTTAAGCTTAGTCCGCTGACCGAGCGCGACCGGGAGAATCTCGAATACGCCGCCAATCTTGGCGTCGACTGGATTGCCCTGTCCTTCGTCCAGCGCGCCGAAGACGTGGCCGAAGCCAAACAGCTTATCGACGGCCGCGCCTCCGTACTGTCCAAGATCGAGAAGCCATCCGCCGTCGAAGACATCGAACGCATTATCGACGAATCCGATGCAATCATGGTGGCGCGCGGCGATCTTGGCGTTGAATTGCCGCTACAGCGCGTCCCCGGCGTCCAGAAGCGCTTGACCCGGCTATGCCGCCAGCAGGGCAAGCCGGTAGTCATTGCAACGCAGATGCTGGAATCGATGATCACTGCGCCGGTACCAACACGGGCGGAGGTTTCTGACGTTGCGACGGCTGTCTTCGAGGGCGCCGACGCTGTCATGCTGTCAGCCGAATCCGCTGCTGGCAAATACACCTCCGAAGCGGTTGCGACGATGGATGCAATTGCCCAGGAAGTCGAACAGGACCCGCTTTATACGCAGATCATTCACGCTCAGCGCCCAGCGCCCGAAAGCAGCGCGACCGGCGCCATCAGCGCGGCCGCGGTTGCGATCGCTATGGATGCCGGCCTCACGGCTATCGTATGTTACACGAGCACGGGCGCGACCGCGCTACGCGTTGCGCGGCATCGCCCGCAAAAGCCGATTCTTGCGCTCACGACGAGCAAGGCCGCAGCCCGGAAACTGGCGCTTGCCTGGGGGCTTCACTGCGTGTTGACCGAGGATCCAAAGTCGATTTCGGATATGGTTACGCGCGCCTGCCGCCTCGCCGCCCGCGTCGGAATGGCGACCCAGGACAACAAGCTGATTATCTCGGCGGGACTGCCATTCGGATCGCCCGGGGCGACAAATATGCTGCGCGTTGTCACTGTCGATGCGCAGGCGGTCAAGATTGCCAATAGCTCGCCGGAAACCACTGGTCCCGACTTTCGCTAGCGAATCGGACTGAAAAGTGGGAACTGGCTTTCGGGCAAATCCGATGCGCAAACGATGAGATAGAGCGCAATAACGGTGACTGGTTAAGGTCCGGTGCGCCAGCTATTTCAAACCGTAGAGGGGATCGCAGGGCTAAATACCCTGCCCTTCAACTTCACGCTCAAGCTCTTCGGCGGCTTTCCTGGCGGTTTCCAGGAATGGATGAATTTCCAGCGCGCGCCGCATCACGGCAAGAGCGGACTTCTTCTTTCCGGTTTCCCGCAGGATTATCCCCACGCCCTCAATGGCCTTGTAGTGATTCGGGTCGAGCGTGAGAACGCGACGCAACCCGATCATGGCCTCCCGGTAGCGGTCTTTGAGATAGTAAACTGTCGCAAGCTGGCTCCAGCCCGCCACAAAACGTGGATCAAGTTCGGATATCGATGTCAGCAGATCGATTGCGAGGTCGTAATCCTTGGTCTGCAACGCAATTTGCGCACGCTGCATCAACAGATCGGTCGTGTCGCTGCCGGACTGCGCCCAGACGCGATCAATAGCCGAAACTATGACCTCCGCATTGGCGGCATTTTTGGAAAGGCTGAGTTGACCATACAAAAATGCAAGGACATCCTGGCGGGCTTCCCGCAAGGATTTCTCTTCCTTATGCAATAATTCCAGATCAGGCGGCGGCTCGTCCATAAGTGCATTATCGTTGGCGATTGCCGAGACATTGCAACATAACAGGATAAGCAGAGCAAATCGAACATACTTCAACAATGGCAGACTCCGTAAGCTGTCCGCTACCAGTGAAGCATAGTTACAAGATCTGTCAAACAGTTGATTCGCTTCAGGCCATCGTGCCGATCAACCTTGACGCGCCTTGAACCGCTTCTGGGTTTTGTTAATGACGTAAAGCCGACCGCGACGGCGTACGAGGCGATTGTCGCGATGGCGCTTTCTCAACGATTTGAGCGAATTCTTGATCTTCATGATTCCCAACAATTTCCTGCAGGGCCGCGCAATAATACGTCAATGCAGCAGGCCCCGGTGAAAACCTGTAAACTCTGGATAAGTTGGACGGACAGTAACGATCCGGTCACCCAATGTCAATCTGCTGATAGTCAGCCCGTAATGCTGCTTCGTTCCTAATTGCCTGCAAGCGCGCTCAAGCGAGCATTCGCATCGGACTGCCCCAGCTCGGCGGCGATCCGATACCATATTCGGGCCTGCTCAATATCGGCGGCGGGGCCCCCGAGCGTCTTCATCGACCGAAAATAAATCGGATCATATGTCTGGGCCAAAGCTAAGGCGCCAAGTCCGCTTCCCTGACGCGCGAGATGCTCGAACATAAGGCGCGCGCTCGCAATTTCGCCAATCTCGACAAGGCTTGCCGCACGCTCCAGGAGCTTCTGCTCCTCGTCCTGGCTAAGCTGCA
>JAHQVI010000078.1 GCA_019634405.1 Hyphomicrobiales bacterium | reverse complement strand
GGGCGAGACGAGCCTGCGCCGCATCCATGAATTTGCGCGCGGCGGAGCCATGCCCCTGTTTCACGCCGCAAATGCGCTTTCGCAGACGGAAGAGCTCAAACCGCAGGCGAGAAAGCCGCTTGGCGTGCTGGTCAAATCCTTCGAGCGCTGGCGGAAACTCCTGGATAGCATGCCGCATACGGAAGTGGCCCAGATCATGCTGGACGAGTCCGGTTATACGGCGATGTGGCAGAACGACAAGTCGCCGCAAGCCCCGGCGCGGCTGGAAAACCTGAAGGAACTCATCCGCTTCATGGACGAGTTTGATACGCTTGGCGCGTTTCTGGAGCATGTCTCGCTGGTGATGGATGCCGATCAGGCCAATGATGGCGACCGCGTCAGCGTGATGACCCTGCATGCGGCCAAGGGGCTGGAGTTCGATACGGTCTTCCTGCCAGGCTGGGAGGAAGGGTTGTTCCCGCACCAGCGTTCACTTGATGAAAATGGCGTCGAAGGGCTCGAAGAGGAGCGGCGTCTCGCCTATGTCGGAATCACGCGGGCCAGGAAGCGCGCAAATATATCCTTCGCCCAGAATCGCCGCGTTCACGGGATGTGGCAGACGGCGATGCCATCCCGCTTTGTCGACGAATTGCCTGAAGAACAGGTCGATGTCATCCAGGACAATGGCGGCATGGGGCAATATGGCCACGGACCCGGTTTTTCCGATGTCTGGTCGACCGGTCGCATGAGCGGATATTCAAGCCCGGGCTGGCAGCGGGCGCAGAGCTATTACCAGTCTGAGCAATCCGGAGGGCGAGCGCGCAACGCGCCGGCAACCATCGAAGGCGAGTTGGTTGCTTCAAGCGCGCATGACAGTGCCGGTTACGAGGTGGGGGAACGCATTTTCCATGATAAATTCGGCTATGGGCGTATTGCCGAGATCGATGGAAACAAACTCACGGTAGATTTCGAAAAAGCGGGGCAAAAACGTGTGGTTGCGTCTTTTGTAACACGTCCCTAGCTCAAAGGGTTTCCGCCCCGGGACTTTCATAATATCATGCGCTGCGCAATCATTTACGGTTCATTTACGCATGCCGATAATCCAGGTCGCATGAGGCACAGGAATCGAGACTGACGTTGGAGTTTTTTCATGAATGAGGCGAGCCCGATCCGGATCGATCCCCCTGAAACTATGGAATCCGCTTTTATTCCACTTTCGAGGGATGACGTGATCAAGGGACTAGCAAGCGAGGAACTCTGGAGCAATCCGGAGGAAAGGGCGAATGTCTATTCGGTCCTGAATCTGATCGGGATGATCCGCCAACATCACTCGGCGGAAACGCTGAACCGTCTGACCGATCTCTACGATCCGTTCAACCCTGATGATGAGACCGTCAATCTGGTCGAGGCTCAGGAAATGGAGCGGCTGGAGAAGCGGCGCATTTTCAATTCCAAATTGAAAGAGCTTGTCACCAGCGCCAATTTTCAGGAGATCGGCTCCGAAGAAATGGACGAGATCTTCGAAAAGGCGTCGCCTGACGGGGTGCATGTGGAAGTTGATTTCGACGAGTATGAGCTTTGCTTGATGTTTCACCGTGGCGAGTCGACGGTTGAAAAGAAGAAGCGCGATATCATGAAGCTCTATCTTAAACACAAGACGTACCGCGTCGATGTTTATGATCGTCTGTTTGTCGCGTTGAAATTCAAGCCTGAAGAGCAACGCATTACGGAGTTGCAGCGAGATGGGCTTGACGAAAAGGCGGCCCGCAAGAAGCTGACGAAACTGCGCAAGATGCTGCCCCCCGCTTTCTCGACCGATCATATCTACGTCAAGATCTTCAAGAGCATACCGAAATATGACGTCGAAATGCTGTTCCCGAATCTTCGCGTGAAGATGAAATACCGGGACAAATTGCAACTTGGCGGCAGCGCGCTTCTGGGCACCTTGACATGGGCCGTCGGCACCGCGTCCAAATTGCTCGTCGCCGTCGCGCTGTCCCCGATCGTACTGGCGGGGACGCTGTTGACGGGCGTCGGGGGCATCATGTACGCCCAGATCCGCAATATCTTCGTAACGAGGGACCGTTACCGGATGCAGCTTGCGCAGAGCCTGTATTTCCAGAATATCGCCAATAATCAGGCCGCGCTCGCGCTCATGGTCGATGAGGCCGAAGAAGAAGACGTCAAGGAAGAGGCGCTGCTTTACGTGCATCTCTGCCAGTGGCCGGTCCACGAATCGCAGCTCGAAAATCTTCGTATTCGCATTGATGGCTTTCTGTTCAAGAATTTTCAGATCGACGTCAAGTTCGACATTCGGGACGCGCTGGACCGTCTGATGGCAAGGGGGCTGGTCACACAATCGCCGACAGGTGAATTACAGGCGATGCCGCCCCAGGAAGCTGTACCGTTCCTCAAGACAGCCTGGGCGCGATTGGCGAGCGTGCATTAGATATGGCCATTCACAAGGCAATGATCGAGGCGTCGCGCGAAGACGCCGAGATGCTCGCGCTGCTTTTCAGCGAGATGCTTGATCCAGCCCCGGCGGTCAGCACCGAAGAGTTCGGCGACTGCTGGCTGGTCCAATTATATTTTGACGGCGGGTTGCCCGGTGACGCTGCGTTGAGCGCGGTCGGGGAGGCGGCCGGCGATGTGAATGCATTCCGCTCGATGGAGTTCGAGCCGGTTCCGGACAGGAACTGGGTTGAGATCACGCAGCAGGGGCTGCATCCGGTCAGGGCCGGACGGTATTATGTTCACGGCAGCCATGACCGCGACGCGGCCGGCTCTCGTCCCTACGCGATCGAGATCGAGGCCGGGCAGGCTTTCGGCACGGCGCATCACGGCACCACGCGGGGCTGTCTGACGATGATCGACAGGCTGGCCAAGGCGGGGCGCTACGCATCCGTGCTTGATCTGGGGACCGGATCGGGCATTCTGGCGATTGCCGCCGCCAAGTCGCTGACGTCTTCGGTTCTGGCGGCCGATATCGATCCGATAGCGGTGCGCGTTGCAGCCGATAACGTTGTTCTCAACGGCGTTGCCGGGCGTGTCCGCACGGTCTGCGCCTCGCGCCTCCATGATCTCCACATTCGCGATAGCGGGCCATTCCCGCTGATCATCGCCAATATTCTTGCCGGGCCGCTGGTCGACATGGCGTCTGATATGCGGCGTGCGGCGGCGGCTGGCGGGAAGCTGATCCTGTCGGGGTTGCTCGACCATCAGGCGCAGCAGGTGAGCGCATCCTATCTGGCCCAGGGTTTCGTCAAGCGTGAACAGCTTTCGATTGATGGCTGGACGACCTTGTTGCTTCGGCGTAGAAGCTAATTCGGTGTCATATATCTCGCGGTGCATTAGCCTGGGCAACCGAAATTGAGCGGCTGCCCGGGTATTTGGAATATGGACCCTCATCCGTTTGTTCAATAGCGGCGACTGCGTGCGGCAAGGCTTTAGGCGCCAGCATGAAACGCATAATGATTATCGGCGGAGCTGGTTCCGGCAAGAGCACCCTCGCGCGTAAAGTCGGTGACGCGACCGGATTGCCGGTTATTCATATCGATAAGGCGTACTGGAAGCCGGGATGGAAGCTGCGCGATGTTAATGAGACAAAACAAATAGTTATAGAAGCTGCACGGGGCGAGGAATGGGTCTTCGACGGTAACAATTCCAGCACCTTTAAAGATCGTGCGGACCGGGCCGACGCTATCGTCTTCCTGGACATGCCAACCTGGTTGAGGTGTTGCCGGGTCATATATCGCTCCATCGTCGGATATGGGCGTTCGCGGCCCGATATGGCCGATGGCTGCACAGAGCGTTTTGATTACAAGTTCTACAAATGGGTTGCCGGATATCGTGTGAATGGAGGACGCTTGCGAGCGTTCGAACTGATTGACGCCTACGCGCCGCGCGCCCGAATTTTTCATCTTCGGTCAAGAGGCGATGTCCGGGATTTTCTGGATCAGTTCAAGTCCGATGGACGCGCAACAATCACTGACTGATCGCTGCATGCGCGCCGACAACTATGAGTTGATCCAGCTTCTGAAATGTATAGCGAAAACCGGTATCTACTTTTCGGTCCGATGCTCTTTTGCTGACGCATCGGATTTATCCGAAAACCGGTGTCCACTTTTCGGTCCGATGCTCTTTTGCTGACGCATCGGATTTGTCCGAAAACCGGTGTCCACTTTTCGGTCCGATGCTGTAGCGCTGCCTTCTGCAAAAAAGGCCCGCCGATGGGCGGGCCTTTGCATAGATTTGCCTTTGGCAGGATCAGTAATCCATGCCGCCTGGCATTTGTGGCATTGCCGGAGCGTCTTTCTTCGGCTTTTCAGCAATCATGGCTTCCGTCGTGATCAGCAGGCCGGCAACGGATGCAGCGTCCTGCAGCGCAGAACGGACAACCTTGGCCGGGTCGATGACGCCTGCGCTGACGAGATCGCCATATTCGCCGGTCTGTGCGTTGTAGCCGTAATTATAGTTGTCATTTTCCAGGATCTTGCCAGCAATAACCGCGCCGTCTTCGCCAGCGTTTTCGGCGATCGTGCGGGCCGGTGTCTGGATCGCCTTGCGGACGATATTGATACCGGCTTTCTGGTCTTCATTGGCGTATTCAAGGGTTTCAAGCGCCTTGACTGCACGAAGCAGGGCCACGCCGCCACCCGGCACGATGCCTTCTTCAACGGCTGCGCGGGTTGCGTTCAGAGCGTCATCGACACGGTCCTTGCGCTCTTTCACTTCAACCTCGGTTGCGCCGCCAACGCGAAGCACAGCAACGCCGCCAGCCAGTTTTGCCAGACGCTCCTGCAGCTTTTCGCGATCGTAATCGGACGACGTTTCCTCGATCTGCTGCTTGATCTGAGCGACGCGCGCTTCGATGTCGCCTTTTTCACCAGAGCCATCTACGATCGTTGTGTCGTCTTTGGTGATCGTGACGCGCTTGGCCGTGCCGAGCATGTTGACGGTCACGTTCTCCAGCTTGATGCCGAGATCTTCGGAGATCATTTCGCCCTTGGTGAGGATCGCGATATCCTCGAG
>JAHQVI010000077.1 GCA_019634405.1 Hyphomicrobiales bacterium | reverse complement strand
TCCATGAAAACCAGCATGTCATCCTGCATATAAAGATACTGGTAATCATTCTGCTCAAGCCGAACCCGTTCAACTGACTCCGATGAACGAAAGCGCTCATTAAGCTTGGAGCCGTTGAGCAGATTCTTCAGCTCAACCTGCGCATAGGCCGGCCCCTTACCCGGTTTGACGGCATTGACCTTAACGGCAACCCAGAGCGATTTCTGGTGCTCGATGACATTGCCTGGACGAATTTCATTCCCGTTAATCTTCATGACGCCCCGATATCCGTCAAATCTCTGAAATGTTCGACCTTCATTGACGTGTATCGCCCCGCGCTGTCAAGCATTCAAAGGGCGGACAGCGGCAACCGCCGCATAGATTGATCCCGCGTCAGACGGCGCAAGACATTCTTCCACAATTTGAGGCAAAGCCGTGAACAAAAGCGCAAAACGAAGGAGGATTCGCCAGAATCATGACACATTCTTACCATGTGGATTTGTAGCGTTCCAAACAGGGTTAATAAATTGCTAATACAATATACATTTGCTAGCATATGAACGGTGACGAATTCATGGGTGTTGGATGGCAGTATAGCGGAGGAGGAGAGTCGCCGTGGAAAATGCGTCGCGCTGGGTGGCTATCGGGATACTTGTATATATTGGCGTTGTATTGACTTCAATTAACAGCAAGATGGGTTATCTAGACCTGCAAAGCACTGAAGTTGCGGTACTGAACGAAGTTAAGACTCAGAGCTTTAGCGGAAATGAATTATCTGAAACAAAACGGGCTTTTTCTCCTGCTGGACTTGACTATAATTATACAATAGCGGTCCTCATCATCACCGCGATTACTAGCGTTGTGCTGACCTGGCATTTGTCGCGCTTATATCACAACCAGAAGTGGTCCAAGAAGATACTCAGCAAGTCATTTTCCCATCGTCGCGAACCGGTAGTCAATTTCCGCCAGCGCGAACCGCTTCACGAGGATCAGGACGCAATTTTCGAAAAACCCCTGCCCGACGGACGCATCACGGATAGCTGGCTGCCGCCAAAAGCCCAGAAGCTCTATGAAAGCTGGGGCCGCGGTGAAAGCTGACAATTACAGACCATCAAGATCGGTGTTGGCGACAAGCGGGCGCACAAAGTCCGCTTTATAAAAGATGTGCACGCCGATCCGCTTGAGTTCATGCATCTGCAACCGCCATTTCGGCGAAACATATGTCGCATGATAATGTGTGGCCTCGGCGATTTCCTTGATGAAGGCCTTCCCGGATATGACCTGCTTGGCGACGTCAATTGTGGTGTCCCAGATCTTGCCTTTCTTGGGCGCATCCGAACGGCCGTCACAGGCGAACGAGAACTGGCAAGCATTCCGCCGGTTCCACTGGCCCTGATACACGACGCCGCAAATTGTGTTCGGATAGAAATCACTGCGTACGCGGGTCATGATAACCTGACCGACGGCAACCTGCCCTTCAAAGGCCTCGCCTCTCGACTCATGATAAATAGCGGTCGCCATGCAGCGAAATTCGCGGGCGCGGAATTCGTTCTCGGTCAGATTGCCGAAAATGCCTTCCTTGATATTCTCGCCGTCACCGCCCGTAACACGCGCAAGCTCGATCATGTTCTCCCATGTCGCCTTGTTCGTGTTGGCTTTGGCTACAATCTGCTTATTGTCACCGCCGCCGCCAATTGGCTCTTCCACATATCCGTCGGGAGAGGACAAAAGAAACATGGCCGCGCTTGTCCCGCGTCCTTTCGGCTCGGCGCGTCCGGCTCTTGCTACAATGGACTTGGCGATAGGTTGGGCGGCGTCGAGGCGGTCCGTCTTCCCGCCACGATTTACATTCTGGCCCTGAAGGGCGTTCGCAAACCGCGTCGGCCCGCCACGTATCATTTCAACGGGCGTGAAGGATGCCGCAATAATCGGAATATTTTCGCGGCCAGCTCCTTCCTGCGACGAAGCAGCTTGAGGAGTTCCGGTTGCATCGGAGACAGCCGTTCTGGACGTGTAGTCGGCGCGATCGTGTTTGCCATCCTTGCCGAACAGGCTGTTACCGGCGTCGTTCAGATAAACTTGCGGAGATTCCTGGGCCGGCGTCCGCTCGATCGAAACACTGTTCGCCGTGGTAAACTCGTATGTGTCATCGCCCAGTTGCGCATGAAACACGGAAAAGCCGCCAGCTCCAGCAAGCGATAGAGCTGTAACCCCGATCAGCACATGCCGCTTTTTGACTTTGGAGCGCATACTCATACGTCCATCTTGCCCTTCTTTAAGCATGACCCGGACATTTCCCGCCCGCACGGCCGGCAGGCTTTTTTTGCCGGTATGTGTTTCATTACGGCTCATAGATCAGAACTTACAATAGTAAATGATTAGTTAGGATTGCCTCGAACTGTGCCAATTTATATCAGCCAGAAAACTATGGAAAAATTAAGTTACGTTTTTAATATTGCATAAACCTATGCGGTGTTTGCATAATTTGCAATTTGAGGATTCCGTCTACGGTCATATTTCCCCCACTTGAAAGGACAAGCTCAACCGGTTGATGAGTTTGTGTTTCAGTCTGAACGGCGCGGCACCGGCGTCGAGCGCATGGGTGAGCGCCTCTCCAACAGCCTCTATCCCCGCGCGGCCATAGCGTTGGCGCACGGACGTGATCAACCAATCCTGCACCTGCGCGTGCCTGCGCCGCTCGAATTCACCGCCTCCGGCGCTGACTGCCATGCGTTTGAGAAAATCGCACAGCTCTTCAAAGCCCTCCCCCGAGGTTGCAGAAACCAGAAAACAGGGGACGTCATCGCCGGTCGCAAGGCTCAGGGCGCCTTCCAGCTCTGAAAGCGCCCTCCGCGCCATTGCGCCTCCATCCGCCTTGGTCACAACGGCGATATCGGGGATTTCCATGATACCCGCCTTCATGAATTGCAGGGAATCGCCTGACCCCGGCTGCACGCACATCACAACCGTATCGGCCACGCTGCGGATTTCGGCCTCCGATTGTCCGACGCCAACCGTTTCGACGATCACGACATCAAAGACAGCCCGCATCAGAATGATTGACGGGAATGCGACGTCAGCCAGCCCGCCCAATCGCCCGCGAGAGGCCAGCGAACGGACGAACACACCGTTATCTTCGGGATCGGTCCGCATCCGCACGCGATCTCCCAGGAGCGCGCCCTGACTTCGGTTTGACGAGGGATCGACCGCAATCACACCAACCCGAAGGCCTTCAGAGCGCCACGCCTTCAATAATGCGTTAATCAGGGTCGATTTGCCCACGCCGGGCGGACCGGTCAGGCCGATCACATGAGCGCGCGCGGCAAGAAAGGCTTCGTCAGCAAACGCCGCCGCCGCTTCGCTGTCGGCTTCCGCCTCGACAAAGGTCAGGGCGCGCGCCAACTCGGCCTTGCCACCGTTCCTTATGCGCGCCACCGTCATGCCTTTGGCGTTTTTATCGGCTGCATTATCCATGCTCCGCATCATCGCTGATTATCCCGCGCGGGCAAGCAAAAGCATGAGCTTTCCAGCAACTTAACATTCGGCCCGGGATGGGGCGCAACGGATTGCTCACGGAATTTCGCATATTGTTCAATTGCGCAAATGCGGCGGCTGTTGTAGCCGCTTGGGGTCTGCACAATTCTATCGCCGCCAACAGAAAGCACCTGATGACTCAGAAACTGCTGGAGCGTTATCGCAAGATGATC
The DNA here is from genome assembly GCA_019634405.1 of Hyphomicrobiales bacterium. Classification (GTDB taxonomy): domain Bacteria; phylum Pseudomonadota; class Alphaproteobacteria; order Rhizobiales; family Rhodomicrobiaceae; genus JAHQVI01. The sequence continues at coordinate 12,535 of JAHQVI010000077.1, read as the reverse complement.
GCTTCCGACGAAATCGCGTCTGATCAGGCTCAGGCCGTCGCCGTCGAGAAGCTGCAGATTCTTTCGAACCGGCTGGCGTCATACACTCCACCGACAAAGACGGACCTGTTTGCATTTTTCACGCGCAAGAGCGGTGCCGTGCCGAGCGGGCTCTATTTGTTTGGCGGCGTCGGGCGCGGTAAGACAATGCTGATGGACATGTTCTTCGAAACCGTGCCATTCGCAAAAAAGCGGCGCGTTCATTTCCACGCATTCATGGCGGAAGCGCATGAACGGATCGGCGAAGCGCGCAAGACCAATTCCGGCGATCCGGTCCCGCAGGTTGGCGAAGCGATTGCGAGCGAAGCCGCACTGCTGTGTTTCGACGAATTCCATGTCACCGACATTGCCGATGCGATGATCCTTGGCCGGCTGTTCGCTGCGCTGTTCGAGCATGGCACCGTGGTGGTTGCGACATCGAACGTTCCGCCATTTGATCTTTACCGCAACGGACTGAACCGCGACCGCTTCCTGCCATTCATCGAATTGCTTGAAGATCGCATGGAGGTGCTTGAGCTTGAAGCGTCGCGCGATTACCGGCTCGACCGGCTGGCGCATACGGCGCATTACGTCACGCCGCTGGACTCCGACGCTGAGACGAAAATCCGCAAGGCCTGGCGCAAGCTGACCAACCATGACGAAGGGGAAGCGGCCACCATTTCCCTCAAGGGCCGCACAATCGATGTGCCGGAAGCGGCCATGGGCGTTGCACGCTTCAGTTTCGACGATCTGTGCGCCCGCCCGTTGGGCGCCGCCGATTATCTGGCCATCGCGCACAAATTTCACACGGTGATTGTCGAAAATGTCCCAGTGCTGACACCGGACCGCCGCAATGAGGCGCGTCGCTTCATCACTCTGATCGACACGTTCTATGATAATCGTACGGGGTTGATTATGTCCGCTGACGCCGAGCCGGAAGAGCTATATCCGAAGGGCGATGGCGCATTTCTTTTTGAGAGAACCGCATCGCGCCTGCAGGAAATGCGGTCGACGGACTATTTGACGGCCAGAAGCGAGCGCGGACAGGCAACGGGAGCGTAGCGGAAGTTTCCGGTTCGACGCCGGTCAAACAAACAGGCGCGGCTCATCAGCTTCCAGCGCGCCCTCATGCTGGAGCAGCCAGCGCTTCCGCTCTAACCCGCCCCCATAGCCGGTCAATGCGCCATTCGCGCCGATCACCCGATGACACGGGACGACAAGCCCGACAGGGTTCGCGCCATTGGCCGCGCCAACCGCACGTACCGAGTTTGGCCGCCCCATTCTCGCGGCCTGTTCGCCATAGCTGAGCGTTGCACCGGAGGGAATCTCCCGTAGTGTCCGCCATGCGCTTTGCTGAAACGCCGTGCCCGGCATGACAACGTCAAGGCCGTCGATAATATTGAGCAACCCGGCGAAATAAGCTTCGAACGCATCCTTCAATTCACGCGGCATGACGCCGTCGCTCAGCTTGACGGGACGCCCTTTGTAGAGGCGGTTCATCAGCCTGTTCATCCGTGTCTCATGCTCCTGCCAGTCAAGCGCGCGCAAACGCTGTTCTGGGTCGGTAACGACGAGCATTTCGCCAATCGGCGTGGACATGCGCGACAGGTTGAACTGTAATGCATCGGCTTTCATAATCGACGCCCCTTCTCCTGCCCGGAGCAAGCCGGACAACTTTATCCAATTTAAACGCGATTCTGCGGTGAAACCAGTCGAACAACGGTTGCTCCACAGACGTCGCTTCCCTAGAGTGCGGGCTTTCCAGCAGCTCTCTCGGATATCATCATGCGGCCGTCAAAACGCGAAAATGACACCATGCGCCCCGTCACGCTAGAACGGGCCGTCTCCATCCACGCCGAAGGTTCATGCCTGATCAAGTTCGGCAATACCCATGTGCTTTGCACCGCTTCGGTCGAGGAGCGCGTGCCCCCCTGGCTCAAGGGGCAGGGACGCGGCTGGGTCACCGCCGAATATGGCATGCTGCCGCGCTCAACCTCCTCGCGCATGCGCCGCGAATCTACCGCCGGTCATCCATCCGGCCGCACGCAGGAAATCCAGCGGCTGATCGGGCGTTCGCTTCGCGCGGTCGTCGATCTGGGCGCGCTTGGCGAGCATCAGGTTTCGGTGGACTGCGATGTCATCCAGGCGGATGGCGGCACGCGGACAGCCTCCATAACCGGCGCTTGGGTGGCGCTCCATGACGCTTTCCAATGGATGAGGGCGCGCGAGATGATCAAGACGGATGTGCTCAAGGACCAGGTCGCCGCCGTCTCTTGCGGCATTTACCAAGGCAAAGCCGTGCTCGATCTCGACTATCCCGAAGATTCGGAAGCTGAGACCGACGCCAATTTCGTCATGACCGGCAAGGGCGGAATTGTCGAGATACAGGGAACGGCTGAAGGCGACCCGTTTTCCGAGGAGATGTTCGGCGAGTTGATGGTCCTCGCCAAGAAAGGCATCGCCGAATTGGTGAACCTGCAAAAACTCACGGTCGGCTGATGACGCTCAAACTGAATCGCGGCGACAGGCTGGTCATAGCCACGCATAATCCGGGCAAGCTGAAAGAATTCGACGTGCTGCTCGGATCGACAGGGCTGGATCTCGTCTCGGCAGGCCAGATGGGCGTTCCCGAACCGGAAGAGACCGGCGACAGCTTCGTGGCGAACGCCCGGCTGAAGGCGTCGGCCTCAATGACGGCGACCGGATTGCCGGCCCTTGCAGATGATTCAGGCATTGAAATCGACGCGCTTGACGGCGCGCCTGGCATTTACTCGGCGCGATGGGCCGGCGAGCCGCGCGATTTCAGCGCAGCGATGGCGCGCGTCCAGCGCGAACTTGCCGAAAAGGGGGCGTTCGATGACGGGACCGCGCCGCGCGCCAATTTCAACTGTACGCTCTGTATCGCCACGCCCGATGGGCGCACGGAGTGTTTCGAAGGCAAGGTCTTCGGGCATCTTGAGTTCCCCCCACGCGGGGACCGGGGCTTCGGCTACGATCCCATTTTCGTGCCCGATGGTCATGATGTGACCTTTGCGGAGATGAAGCCTGAGCTGAAAGACACGATTTCGCACCGCGCGGTCGCGTTTAGCCTGTTTTCGAAGACCGTACTTGGCTGAACTCGTCTACCCCTAGAATAAAAGAATCATTTTTTTCTAATTCACGGTACCCCTAAACACAAAATGCAATAAATCAGTGATAGCTTTCTGCTCTTCGCAGTTCAGGGAAGTTATTGCATGCATACAAACCTTTCATGCATTGTATTTTTTCTTGTCCTATTCATTTTTGGACAGAGCTTCAATGCAAATGCGTCTGAGTGTCGAACAACTCCGGTTACCGTCAATGTCAGCTCCAGCGCCACCATGTATTACAGAGTCACGGCAAAAGTTCTCACTGACATGATTACAAGGCGGTTGAAAAAAGAATGGGAAGAAGCCGCAACAAAAAAATTTGGTCCGGATTTTAAACATCCCCGTGTTGGTAAATGCACATGTAAAACCAAGAATATTGCTGTTCGGCCACGCGAAAGAGTATCGATAGCTTGCCAATTAACAGCTCGCGCCTGCGCAATAGCATATCAGAACCGTGAGCGCGGAAAATGCGAATATGTTCATTAAGGCATTGAAATAAAAGCATCTTTTCGTGAGATGACGATCCCCTCGATTTACAGCGACAATCAAACATCAAATAGGGCGTATATGAGAATTCTTTCCATGACAGCCGTCATGCTGTTCGGCTTGTTCAATGTCAGCCATGCTGTTGCTTCGGATTGCAGTCCGGCTCCTGTCGAAGTCACGAGCCAGATGAGCGGCACGCTCAGCAGCCTCGCATCCCTGCGGGGGATGGTGCAGTCGAGCTACAATCGCCTGGAACGCAAATGGCGGGTTGCGGCGACAGGCAAATATGGTCCCGCTTACAAGCATATGGCGCGGGGAACCTGCACATGCGCCATCCAAAACAAGGAATTCGTTGCAGGAGAGAGAGAGTCGCATTCACCTGCGAGCTATCAGCGCAAGCTTGCGATCATGCTTATGTATATATGAGTGACTTCAGATGCGAATTTCAGCAAGCATCCACCGAAAACGAGAGGTGAAAGCCTGCTGCTTCGCGTGGCCATAGACATAAGCGGCTCGATATTTTCCTCTCCTGCCGCTATGTCTAAGGCATGAAAAACTCGTTCGGCATCTATATCCACTGGCCTTACTGCGCTGCCAAATGCCCCTATTGCGACTTCAATTCGCATGTGAAGCGGGAATTGAGCGAGGCTGGCTATCTGGCTTCCATTCGGCGCGAGCTTGGCTACTATGCCGCCCTGTCTCCGCAGCGTTCCGTCACCAGCATATTTTTCGGCGGCGGGACGCCCTCCCTCATGCAGCCGGAAACGGCGGGGCGGATCCTCGACATTATCGCCGGGCTTTGGCCGGTCGAGCCGGATGCGGAGATCACGCTGGAAGCCAATCCCTCAAGCGTGGAGGCGGACAGTTTCGCCGGTTTTCGCGCCGCCGGGATCAATCGCGTCTCGCTGGGCGTGCAATCGCTCCATGACGAACAGCTCCAATTTCTCGGACGGCTGCACAATGCCGCCGAAGCGCGCGCGGCCATTGCAATCGCCAACGCGAATTTCGACCGCGTCTCCTTCGACCTGATCTATGCGCGCCCCGGCCAGACGCCGGATGACTGGCGTGCCGAGTTGACGGAGGCCGTCTCGCTCGCCGCCGGGCATCTCTCGCTCTATCAGCTCACCATCGAACCGGGCACCGCTTTCTACCGTCTGCACGAAGCGGGGAAGCTGCGCGTGCCGGGCGATGACGCTGCAGCTGCGCTTTATGAACTGACGCAGGAGCTATGCAACGCCGCCGGTCTGCCTGCCTATGAGATCTCCAACCACGCGCGTCCCGGCGAGGAAGCCCGGCACAATCTGCTTTACTGGCGTTATGGCGAATATGCCGGGATCGGTCCGGGTGCGCACGGACGGTTGATCCTGCCGGAAGGCCGTCTCGCCTTGTCCACCGAGCCTGATCCGGCGAAATGGGCCGCCCTTGTGAACCAGCAGGGCAACGGCCTGATACACCGCGATCGTCTGAGCGATCAGGAACAGGCCGAGGAGATGCTGATGATGGGCTTGCGGATTAGCAACGGGCTAGATCTGTCGCGCCTGACGGCAATCACCGGCTACCGGATAGAAGCCGAAGCGCTTGAAATGCTGGAAGGCGACGGCCTGATCCAGCACTCCCCCGGCGCAGGCATCGTGAAAGCGACCCGAACCGGTCAACTGGTCCTGAATCGGCTGATCGAAACGCTTGCGGGACGTCTGCAACGCGCCGAGCACGCGCTGACATAAATCAACATTGCTTATCAGCAATTGCATACAATGCGGCGTGTAGGAAAGTTTGTTTTCATAGTATGATGTCAAGGGGCGCGAGAAGGATACGACATGCAAGATTCGATTTACGGCTATATGAAGTTGGGGCTGGTTCACTTCAAAGCCTATCCCGAGCTGATGCAATCCCATGCCACCTATGTCGATACGCTGCGCCGTATCGCCGAGGATGACTTCTGGACCGCCGTCGAAATCGGCCCATGCAAGGATACGCGCGACCGCCATATCGCCAGCAAGATCCTGGAGGTCTCGCATATGACGGTCGGCTACGCCACGCAGCCGACAGCGTTCCCGATGAAGCTCAACCCCCATCATTTTGATCCGGCCGAGCGTAAGCGCGTCCTTGGCATTATCAAGAAATGCGTCGATGAGGCCTATGAGCTTGGCGCTCAGTTCTTCCGTATCAGCTCCGGCAAGGATCCGGGCGACGAAAAACGCGCTGACGCAAAACGCCATTTCATCGACTTCATGAGCGAGATCTGCCGCTATACGCAGGAAAATGGCGACATGGTCATAACCTTGAAGATCTTCGACCGCGATATCGACAAGGGTTTCCTGATCGGCCATTTTGCCGACGCCGCAGAGGTCGCGCGCCCCGTTGCCGACGAATTTTCGAATTTCGGCTTACTGTCCGACCTGTCGCATTTCCCGCTGCTTCGCGAGACGCCGGAAGAGGCCATCCCGCTCGTGAAAGACTTCTTCATGCATTTCCACATCGGCAATTGCGTCGTGGAAGACAAGAAGCACTTCCTCTATGGCGATCTGCAGCCCCGTTTCGGCGTACCGGGCGGCTCGCTCGATACGGCCGATGTCAGCAACTATTTCAAGGTGTTGTTGCAGCACGGGCTGTTGAACAAGGACAACCCGCCGGTGGTCAGCGCCGAAGTGCGCCCGCTGCTTGCGGAGGAAACGTCCGAATTGGTGATCGCCAACACCAAGCGCGTCATACGCGAGGCATGGGCGCACGCCTGATTGCGTCCCGTCCCCAAACGCCATGTCTGCGTTTTGGGGACGGCGCGACTGACGAAGCTCAAGCGGCCAAATCCGAGCCTTCAAGCGTCGCCATGTCCCATTCCCGCAGCTGAAGTTCGGTATCGGCGTCCACCGCCTTTTCCAGTTCGCCCAGTTTCATCAAGCCGGTCTGAGTATCCACATAACCTACGACCGACGCAGCGTTGATGACCGCCGCTTTCAGGGCCCGCTCAAGGTCCCAGCCAAGCCCCATCAGGCCGACAAGCGTCGAGGCGAATGCGTCTCCCGCTCCGGTCGTGCCGACAACTTCGGTCTGCTTGATCGGGCAATACAGAACGCGTTCACGCGTCGCTATGAATGAGCCGTCTCCGCCATCGGTGACAACAGCCATGCCGCATCCCGTTCTCAGGATACACTGGAAATAGCGCAGGAGGCTGATCTGAAAGCCGCCGGATAACAGGCCGCGGCGAATGGCCGAGGGAACGTCCCCATCCTCGTCAAATGGGAGCATCGGACCGCCTTCGCCTTCTATCGCGGAAAGAGCCGGCGCCATTGAGCTGGCCTCGACGCGGTTCAGAACCAGCGTATCGAGCGACCCCACCATATCGAGGAATGCGCGTCCGCGCGCCGTCAATTGCCGAATCCCCGGATTTGCGGCGACCTTGCAGCCCGCTTCCTTCGCCGCCTTGACGAGATATGGAAAACAGTCAGCAGACTGATTGCTTAAGCTGGATATATAGACCTGATCGACCGCAAGCGCTTCCGGCTTGATATCGTCGGGAGACAGCAGCGTATTCGCGCCCCGGAAAGTAAAGATCGCGGCGTTGCGTTCATGCGATGACAGCAACACTGCAGCGCCGCTTGGCAGCCGGTCGTCGCGCGTCACCCAGCGTGTTGATACGCCTTCCGCTTCGAGCGCTGCGAGCATGAAATCGGCACGCTGATCCTTGCCAAGCTTTACAAGCGCCGACACGTCAATGCCAAGCCGAGACATCGAGACCGCCGCATTGACCGCCCCTCCGCCCGGATGGGTGGAAATTGCTTCCGCCTCGGTTTTGCGGCCTTCTTCGAGCAGCAGAAACGACGCGTCCGCATTGCGCATCGTGATGTGCTCGACGCTATCACTGTTGATGATTGCGATAGAATCGACAACTGCGCCGCCGACAGTCAGGGTTTTCATGCGTAACGTCCTTATCGATGCAGTCATATGCCGCTTGAGCGAGGCCAATGGCCGGACCTTCGCCTCAAGCGCAACCAGTCGAGAGAATTTAACACCTATGTTCCATGTGCAGCTTGTCTCAACCTCAAATGTTGAATTCGAAAGCTCCACTTAGAGACCCAAATAGTCCTAGTGGTTCCCAAGCGCCTGACATTTAGAAATGAACGTGCGGCAAATGGGATTCAAATGTTGAGCGCGAACCATTAGTGTCTATTCCCATTGCGGCGAGAATGCAAAGTCGTGTCCCTGCACAAAGCTGTCCATCCGGGTCGCATGTGAGAAGCTTGCATGCATCGCAGCAATTACATGTGACAAGAATGTCGACCCGAAAGATCTGAAGCCTAATATATTAGCTATTATTTCTGCATATGCGTTCAGTTGGACAAAAATTTAGCATGCTGCGCCGCAATAATTTCTTGCGTTGCGTCAAAATGTGTCCAAACATTGCATATTCACGATGAACTCACAAATTACTGCCCGTTCAGAAGGCACGAGCTAAAAAGAGAATCGGAAAAACAGTACGCCACTGATACTGGGAGGTACCGGCATGTTAGAGACGATGTCTGACAGAAGCGGCTCAGATCCGGAGCAACGCAAAGACCTTTATGAGGTCGGTGAGATTCCGCCGCTCGGCCATGTGCCCAAAAACATGTATGCATGGGCCATCCGCAAGGAGCGGCACGGACCGCCCGATACGGCCATGCAGATCGAAGTCGTTCCAACCTGGGAGCTGGATAGCCACGACGTACTCGTTTACGTTATGGCGGCCGGGGTTAATTACAACGGCGTCTGGGCCGCGCTCGGCCAACCGATTTCCACGCTCGACGGACACAAGCATCCCTATCATGTCGCCGGCTCCGACGCATCCGGCATCGTCTGGGCGGTCGGCTCGAAGGTCAAGCGCTGGAAGGTGGGCGACGAGGTCGTCATTCACTGCAACCAGGACGATGGCGACGACGAGGAATGCAATGGCGGCGATCCGATGTATTCGTCCAGCCAGCGCATCTGGGGCTACGAAACGCCGGATGGGTCTTTTGCGCAATTCTGCCGTGTGCAGGACCGCCAGCTCATGCAGCGTCCGCTTCATCTGACATGGGAAGAGAGCGCCTGCTATACGCTGACCCTCGCGACCGCTTACAGAATGCTGTTCGGCCACAAACCGCACGTCCTTCAGCCCGGCCAGAACGTGCTCGTTTGGGGCGCAAGCGGCGGTCTGGGCTCCTTTGCCGTTCAGCTCTGCGCGACATCGGGCGCCAACGCCATCGGCATCATATCGGACGGCGACAAGCGCGACTTCGTCATGCAGCTTGGCGCGAAGGGTGTCATCAACCGGCGGGATTTCAATTGCTGGGGACAATTGCCGGAGGTCGGAACGGACGAATATGGCAAATGGTTCGACGAGGTCCGCAAACTCGGCAAGGCCATCTGGGAGCATACCGGCAAGGGCAAGAATGTCGATATCGTCTTCGAACATCCCGGCGAAGCGACCTTCCCGGCCTCCGTCTTCCTCGTCAAGCGCGGCGGCATGGTCGTTATCTGCGCCGGTACGACTGGCTATAATCTGACAATGGACGCCCGTTATCTCTGGATGCACCAGAAGCGCGTCCAGGGATCGCACTTCGCCAATCTGATGCAGGCCGCCCAGGCAAACAAGCTTGTCGTGGATCGCCGCATCGACCCATGCATGTCCGAAGTCCTTCCGTGGTCGGATATACCTGCCGCTCATATGCGGATGTGGAATAACGAACACAAGCCGGGCAACATGGCCGTTATCGTCAACGCCATCAAGCCGGGCTTGCGCACACTTGAGGACGTTCGCGAAGTCAGCGAATCTGGCAAGAACTGATGCGCGGCTTGGTGAGAGCGAAAAGAACGGACGCAGCCCGTGTTTTTCCCGATCTTTCGGCTGGCGCACTCGCGAAGTTCGGCTAAAGTGTGAGCGATTTAGAACCTCGGCGGAAGATATTGGGGGGAGTTATGGAAGATAAAAACGACGATATTCTCGCACAGATCCAGGAACTCAGGGCTCAAGCCGACAAAGATCTTCACGGCAACGACTATTTTGCCATCGCGCAGAAACTCGACGCTCTCATTGTAAGTGGGGATCTGGCAAGCGTCCGGGAGGAATTGCAATCCATACGTGCCGGTTTTTCTCCCGATGCGGCCGTCTGCAAGACCTCCGCTTTGCAAGAGCCGGCCGCGCAGAGCAATAACGAGCTTCTGGACAATATTGCGAAGCTGCGTGAAGAAGCCAAAGAGAAACTGCAGGGCAATGACTATTTCAACATTGCCCAAAAGCTGGATGCTCTCCTTGCATTGAACGATCCGGGCAGCGCAGCGACTGAGGAAGCCTTGGCGCATATCCGTTCGCTTCTTGATAATGGTCAGAAAGAAGCCGGTTTGTCGCCTGAGCCGAATACCGGTCCAGAGCAACAAGCGGAACAGAAAGAAGCGGAAAAGCAAGAAGAGGCCAAACCGGAACCGACAATCGCCTTTTTCCCAAAGGCCAATTCGTTCGGCACGCCGCAGCCGACAGTCGCCGTTAGGCTTGTGCCGGTGGAAAGCGAGCCAGCGCCCGTCCCTGCCGCTGAAGCAAGCCCTGATGCTAACGCCGCCGCGCCGGAAGCGGTCCAGGCTGATCCGGCACCGGCTGTTGCGCCTGCAGAGGTTGAAACATCGCCATCGACCTGGCAGCAAGCCTCGGAAACGGACGAAAAGAACGGCTTCGACGCGCTGACGGAAGCCTCATGGCGGCGCGTGCGTGAAGTCACCGCCTCCGATGCCATCGCAAAAGAGGCCCTGAATGGAGCGGCGACGGATGATGACGCTTTTTTCCACGCAGCCGGACAGGGAGTGGACGCGGCCGGAACAGACGCGCCAACGCCGCGGATCGAGCTTTCGGAAGCCCCGTCCTTTATGGACAATGCGCCCATCTCCAAGACTGCAGATCTTGTGAATATATTTGTATCGCAGATTGCCGAAAACGCGTCCGAAGAGATTGCCGACATTACGTCAGCGACGAGTGAACAGGCGACAGACGCCGCGCAGGCAGCGATCAGCTCCGTGAGCGAAGCCGCCGAAAACGCGTCCGAAAAAATTGCCGACGTTGCGTCAGCGACGAGTGAACAGGCGACAGACGCCGCGCAGGCAATGATCAGCTCCGTGAGCGAAGCCGCCATCATGGATGAACCGGCAGCAGAGACGCAGATCGAGACTTCGGCGGGGGCTGACGCAGAATTGCCGGGTGAACCCGAAGCAGCGCTGTCGGGCAATATATTTAGAGTGACACCTCCTCCTGTGATCATCAATCGGCCAGTAAAGGGACGGTTTGTGCGGCCCAAGCGGCTTGCCAAACTGCCTTATCTGCCGAAACACAGGGGATGAGAGGACGATCGTATTCCGGGGCATCGAGGGACGCGGCGCCGACACCGTATTGTCGGCAATAGTTGCGTTTAACGACGAAGGAGCAAAGAAATGACTATAGCGGATCTACCCTCGCATGCCCTCCGCGCAACGGAACTTCCAGATCTGGAATCGCTTGCGCCGCAGGCGGCCAAAGCGGCAAAAGCGCTTCTGGAGCAAGCCATTGCGTCCGTTCGCAGCGAGATTGCGCCAAACGGTGCCATTGACGCAGCGCAACTTGACCAGCAACAGAAGATGACGCATGGCCTCGCCTGGCTTGGCACCTATACAGAGGCGATCAAACAGCTTGCCGCAAATGCTGAGCGTTTGGCCTCGCAGGACCGTTTTGGCGAAATCGAAAGGCTCCTGACGCTGATCGGGCTCGCGGAATACTGCGCGCAGATCATTGGCGGCATTCCCATGAGCCAGACGGAGTTCGCAAGACTGCAGGATCTGGGCGTTGCTGCTTCCGAGCGCACAGCGTTTGATAGCGATCCCGCCGTCCGGACACTTCTCCAATCGGGCACGAGCCCACAATTCCGCGCGCGGCTCATTACGCTGATAAATGACGCTCAAGGGGCATCGGCCTATGGCGAAAGCGGGCTGGACGAAACACTTGAAAGCATGCGCGACGAGATGCGCCGTTTCTCCGATGCCGAAGTCGCCCCGCATGCGCATGACTGGCACCTTCAGAACGCCTATATTCCGTTGAAGCTCATTCAGCAGATGAGCGAAATCGGCGTGTTCGGGCTGACGATACCGGAAGAATTTGGCGGGCTTGGCCTGGGCAAGGAGGCGATGTGTCTTGTCTCCGAGGAGCTTTCGCGCGGCTATATCGGCGTGGGTTCGCTCGGCACGCGTTCCGAAATCGCGGCCGAATTGATCCTTGGCGGGGGCACGGACGAGCAGAAACAGCGTTTTCTGCCCGGGATTGCGTCAGGCGAAATCCTGCCAACCGCTGTCTTTACGGAACCGAATACGGGCTCCGATCTCGCATCTCTGAAAACGCGCGCGGTGCGCGAAGGCGATGTTTACCGAATCACCGGCCAGAAAACCTGGATTACCCATCCGGTTCGCGCCGATCTGATGACCGTCCTTGCCCGCACCGATCCATCCGAGGCCGGCTATAAGGGGTTGTCGATGTTTCTCGCCGAGAAACCGCGCGGAACAGATGACGCGCCTTTTCCGGCAAAAGGCATGAGCGGGGGCGAAATCGAAGTGCTGGGCTATCGCGGCATGAAGGAATTCGAGATTTCGTTCGACGATTTCGAAGTGCCGGCCGCAAATCTGCTCGGCGGGGTGGAAGGTCTGGGCTTCAAGCAGCTAATGCAGACCTTCGAGCCTGCCCGAATCCAGACGGCTGCCCGCGCGATCGGCGTTGCGCAATGCGCGCTCGATCTTGCGCTTCGCTACGCAAATGAACGCATGCAATTCGGCAAGCCGCTCGTTGCCTTCCCGCGTGTTTCCGACAAAATTGCGATGATGGCGGCTGAAATCATGATTGCGCGCCAGTTGACCTACTATGCGGCGCGCGAGAAGGATCAGGG
>JAHQVI010000076.1 GCA_019634405.1 Hyphomicrobiales bacterium | reverse complement strand
TGGGTCGTCAGCGGTCCTGTGGATCTGTTCCACCTCTATCTACCGCGCCCCGTCTTCGACCGCGTCGTTGTCGCAGCCCTTGACCGCGATCCTGCCCATGTCAGCTTGCCGGAGCGTACCTATTTTGCCGATGCGACCATCGAGCAGATGATCCGCCTGACTTTTCTCAATCACAATTGGCACGATCAGGCCGACTGTCTCTCCCTGTCCTATGCCTGACACATGCTCCTGGCGCATCTGATCGGCCATTACAGTGCCATTGGCGAAGGGGATCGGATTGCGCGGGGAGGATTAGCGCCGCATATGCTGCGCCGCATCGAGGCTTATATCGAGGCGCATCTGGACGCCCCTTTGCGCATTTCGGAGCTGGCGGAAATTGCCGGTCTCAGCGAGTTTCATTTCGCGCGCATGTTCAAGACCAGCACTGGCGAGCCGCCACATCGCTTGGTGCAGCGGCTGCGGATTGAAAAGGCACAGCGCTTGATCAGTCAGACGAAAATGGAGCTGGCGGAAATTGCGCTTTCCTGCGGATTCGCAACCCAGAGCCACTTTTCCGCTTGCTTTCGCAAACGCATCGGATTTACGCCCACCGCCTATCGGAGGCTGACAGAATAATCGTCTCTAAGGGGCCAGATCTTTTACCGGTCGCGACTGAAGCGCGCGGTGTATTTGTTTGAGCATCGGATTTGCTGGAAGTTCGTTACCAACTTTTCGGTTCGATGCTTCATGATGGTTGAGCCGGGATTACTTCACGCGAAATTCGCCGCTGCGGCCGCCCGTTTTCTCGATCAGCCGAATGCTGGCAAAGCGCATCCCCTTATCGACCGCCTTGAGCATGTCATAGATCGTCAGGCATGCAATGCTAACAGCTGTCAACGCTTCCATTTCGACGCCGGTCTGTCCGGTCGCCTTCGTTACCGCCACAACACGAAGGGATGTCGGATTGTCGTTTTCCTCGAAATCGACCGAGATCTTATTGATTTGTAGCGGATGACAAAGCGGGATTAACTCATGCGTGCGCTTACCGGCCATGATGCCGGCAATGCGTGCCGTCGCAAAAATGTCGCCCTTCTCTGCGGTACCCTCACGGAGTACCGTAAGGGTTTCCGGCTTCATGAAGACATAGCCTTCTGCGACAGCAATGCGAGATGTGGCCGTTTTATCAGAAACGTCGACCATATTGGCCTCGCCCCGCTCATTAATATGGGAGAGGCTGGTTGTCATGCGGGTGCCTCGCGATAGACGTTTGGAGAGATTTTAGCGCCATTTTCACCGTTGAGCAATTGACGGGTTGCGCAGGTGACGTCATCCTGCCGCATCAGGCTTTCGCCGACGAGAAACGCATGTGCGCCAGCATTGGCGAGGCGGCTAATATCATCATTGGTGGAGATACCGCTCTCGCTGACCGTAAGGCGCCCGGATGGAACAAGAGGCATCAGGCGTTCAGTCACATCGAGCGATGTCACAAACGTCTTCAGGTTGCGATTGTTGATGCCAATCATTGTGGTTGGCAGGCTCAGGGCGCGATCAAGCTCTTCTTCATTGTGAACTTCGGCGAGCACGTCCATGCCCCAGGCATTCGCCGCGCCTGCAAGCTCCATGCCCAGAAAATCATCGACGGCCGCCATGATGATCAATATGCAGTCCGCTCCAAGGGCGCGCGATTGCGGGATCTGATAGGGATCGAGCATGAAGTCCTTGCGCAGAACCGGCAGGGCGCTGACCTTGCGCGCTTCAATCAGATGATCCGGATGGCCTTGAAAAGACGGTGTATCGGTCAGGACAGACAGACAGGCCGCGCCTCCGGCTGCATAGCTGAGCGCGAGAGACGCCGGATCAAAATCATCGCGGATGACGCCACGTGACGGGCTTGCCTTTTTGATCTCGGCGATCAGGCCATAGCGGCCCTCATCGGCGCACGCCATGATCGTCCGGGCAAAAGGACGGACATTCGGCGCAGCGCGGGCGGCTTCTTCAATGGCGGCGAGTGGTGTTTCTGCCTTTGCGGCGGCGATCTCTTCGCGTTTATAGGCCGCGATCTTGTCCAGTATCGTCGTCATTCTTACGCTTCCCCTCGCGCGATCAGTCTTTCAAGCGCGGTGCGCGCCTTACCTTCATCGATCGAAGCTGACGCAACTTCCGCTCCATGTTTCAGATTTTCCGCCTTGCCTGCAACGATAAGCGCGGCAGCGGCGTTGAGCAGCACTATATCACGGAACGGTCCGGTCTGGCCGTCCAACAGGGTGCGTATTGAAGATGCGCTTTCCTTGGGCGCGCCGCCAAGCAACTCGTCGAGCTTGACGCGGCGAAGACCGATCTCTTCAGGTGTGACCTCGAAGCTGGACAGCTTGCCATCCTTCAGCTCCACAACCTGGGAGGGGCCGGTCGTGGAAAGCTCGTCCAGCCCGTCTGCGCCATGAATGACCCAGATATGTTCAGCCCCGAGACGATGCATCGACTCTGCCATCGGCTCCAGCCAGTGGGCGGAGAATACGCCGATAAGCTGCCGTTTAGCGCCTGCGGGATTGGATAGCGGGCCAAGCAGGTTGAAGATCGTGCGCAGTTTGAGCGCCTGGCGAACTGGCGCTGCATGCCGCATCGCGGCATGGTAGGCAGGGGCGAAAAGAAAGCCAATGCCCGCTTCGGCTATGGCGCGCTCGGTCTCCTCCGGCGTCATCTGCAGATTGACGCCGAGCTCCTCCAGCACGTCCGCTGCGCCCGATTTCGACGACACCGCGCGGTTGCCATGCTTGGCGACCGGTACGCCGGCTCCTGCGACGACGAAGGCTGTGGCCGTGGAGATATTATAGGTGCCTTTTGCGTCGCCTCCGGTGCCGACAATGTCAATGGCGTCCTCCGGCGCGCTGATTTTCCGCATGCGGCTTCGCATCGCCTGGACAGCGCCGGTGATCTCGTCGACCGTTTCGCCTCTTGCGCGCATCGCCACAAGAAAACCTGCAAGCTGAGCCTCGGGGACGCCGCCTTCCATGATTGCGTCAAATGCGGCCGCGGCATCCTCCTCGCTCAGATGTCCGCCATTTGCGACCATATCGAAATGTGGCCGGAACTTTGCCGCCGACTCGGGTGTCTCGCTGCTCATCGCGTTATTTTCCGTATTCCTCAGGATGCCGTTCGGGCGAGTTTGATATTTGGCCGGATCGGTTGCCAGTTGATGCGCGCGATTCGCAGGAAATTGGCAAGCAGGGCGTGACCATATGCTGAGGCAATACTTTCCGGGTGGAACTGAACACCGAAAACCGGCTGGTTCTGGTGTTCCAATCCCATGATAAGCCCGTTCGAAGTGCTCGCCGTTATTCTCAAGGATGGCGGAAGCGTCTTTTCTTCAACGAGCAGCGAGTGATAGCGCGTGGCCTCGAACTCGTGAGGCATGCCGGAAAAAATACCCTCATCGGACGAATAGATCGTGGAGATCTTGCCATGCATCAGTTTCGGCGCGCGTATGACGTTGCCGCCATAGGCCTGACCGATTGCCTGATGGCCAAGGCAGACGCCCAGCAGCGGGATGCGTCCGTCATTCGCCTTGATCAGATCAAGACAGATCCCGGCTTTGCTTGGCGTACAAGGGCCCGGCGACAGCACGATCGCGCTCGGCTTTTCCGCCAGCACCTTACGGACGGTAATCTTGTCGTTTCGATAGACACGGCAGCTCACACCGAGATCACCGAAGAGATGCACCAGATTATATGTAAAACTGTCGTAATTATCGATCAGGGTAATCATGCACGCCTCCAACGTTGGGCAGATCAGCAAAAATCTGGCGGCGCGTCTAGTAGAAAGACCATCTTTGTAGAAAATCGCAACCGGTTACCGCCGCGTTCTCGCCAATATGGGGAGCGGCGTTGGCGGGCGTGGCGGCCTTTCTATCAATACCCCTGGAGAGAAGCGCTGTCCCCACGGTCCTGGTCAGGCATGGAGGATCGGGTAAAGCGAAGCGATCAACAACGCGGCCATGACAATGTTGAAAATGCGCAGGCGGCCAGCATTCGTCAAAAGGCGGCTCATCTGCTGCCCCAGAAAGAGCCACAGGCCGACCGAGGGCAAGTTGACTGCGGCGAAAACAAGCGCGACCACGGCGATCGCCGTCAATGTCTGGTCGTCTGCGTAAAGGCTGATCGCGGTCAGCGCCATCGCCCAGGCTTTTGGATTGACCCATTGGAACAGGGCGGCCTCAAGAAAGGTCAACGGTTTTCCTGATTGACCGGTTTTACCGCCCGGGGCAGCCGTCGCAATCTTCCAAGCCAGGTAAGCCATATAGATGACGCCAACGAATTTCAGAGCGGTATATGCGCCGGGATGGAGTTCGAAGATCTGCGACAGCCCGGCCCCGACCAGTATCGTCATCAGGGAAAAGCCGATGCTGATCCCAAGCAGATGCGGGATTGTTCTCACAATGCCGAAATTGGCGCTCGAGGCCATCACCATAAGGTTGTTGGGGCCTGGCGTGATGGAGGTGACAAGTGCGAATGCGGCAAGCGCGGTAAGGATTTCGTAGCTCATGACGCAATAATATGCGATCATGGACGCACAGAAATTGCAATATAAAGCGTAGAAATCATAAATTCACAATTATACATGAAGTTTGACGCTATAACCGACAAAATATTGTGCGAGCTGGGGCGAGATGGCCGGATCAGCAATAGCGAACTGGCGGATAAGGTCGGCCTGTCGCCATCGGCCTGCCTGCGCCGCGTGCAGGAGCTGGAGCGCACAGGCGTCATCAGGGGCTATCGTGTCATTCTCGACCAGGTTGCGTTGGGCACCTCGTTTACCGCCTACATTGCGGTTGGTCTGTCCGATCATTCAAAGGCTGCGGCGATGGAGTTCGAGCGCGCCATCGCGCGTGTCTCCGCGGTGAGAGAGTGTCACAATGTGACGGGTACCGTAGAATATCTGCTCAGGGTCGAGGTCGCCGATCTCACCGCCTATAAGGCGTTTCATACCGATGTGCTGGGGACATTGCCGCAGGTGCGGTCGCTGACGTCCTATGTCGTGCTGGAGTCTCCAAAAGACGAGCGGGCCTGAAACCTGACGTTCAAGGCGTTACATGCGGTCGATCTGTTTCGGCGTCACGAACGCTGTAAGCGTCCCCTCGCCGGGCTTGATCGTGGACCATGCGCTGCTCCCAAAGGTAATGTTCGCGATGGCGGCAGTGGGGTATTTGCTCGAAAGCGCATAGCGCGCATCGGCTTCGCCTGTGCCGGCCATGTTCATCGCGAACGAGTGAATGCCTGGATTATGTCCGATCATCATGACATGGGGCGAGTGTTTTCCGACATTGCGGAGAATGCCGAACATTGTGTCCTGCGTCGCCAGATAGAGGGCTTCTGCGTATTCCGTTTGGGGTTTCACCGGCCATTCGGCGGATGCAAGCTCCAGCGTTTCGCGCGTACGCCGGGCGGAAGAACACAGAATCAGGTCGGGGATAAGCTGATGCCTGGCCAGATAGCGGCCCATGACCGGCGCGTCGCGTTCGCCCCGGTCATTGAGCGGTCGATCGAAATCGGTAAGATCGGCATGATCCCAGCTCGATTTCGCATGGCGGAAAAGCGTGAGTGTCAGCATAGGTTTGCCGTCCGTAAAAGCTCTTGTCGCGCAAATTTATCCGCACAGACTAACATTGTTTGTTGCAAGCAATATAACCGGCTTGTCCATCCATCATGCCTGTAACCAATTGAGACAAACGGCGTCGGCATGGAAGCGTTTGGCCACGGCTAATTCAGCGGTCTATAGTGACTTATTGTTGTCATCAAGGTGGCGGCCGTTATTTTCGGGGGATATGATCTGCGTAACCCGAACGTGGTCGCAGGAGTGTTGCATTGGAAAGCAGATCTTTCTGGCATCCAAGCCAGGGGCGACAAGTTACGGACCATTGCTGATCGTATTGAACGGTATGCGTTTCGCCGCGAATATCTGTCCGCATCGCATGGAAGCCCGGTGTGATTGGAGCTGTTCGGTTGACGCGGCGGACATCCGCGTTACGCCGTAGCCAGGCGTTTATCCGCGATGTATAACGTGCGGTAATCGAAGGATCATGCGACAGGGACGAAGACGTGCGAAGATGTCGTTTAGCCCTCGCAATTCGTAGAAGAGCATGGAATTTCAGAAACATAGATTTTGCGTTGCCCCGATGATGGAGTGGACTGACCGGCATTGCCGCTATTTCCACCGCCAGCTGTCGCGCCATGCGCTGCTGTATACGGAAATGCTGACCGCGAAGGCGGCTATTCACGGCAAGCGCGACTGGCTTTTGAGCTTCTGTCCCGAAGAGCGTCCGGTCGCGCTTCAGCTTGGGGGCAGCGAACCGAGGGAACTGGCCGAGGCGGCGCGGATCGGTGCGGATTTCGGCTATGATGAGATCAACCTGAATGTCGGTTGTCCCTCCGACCGCGTGCAGGCCGGCCGTTTCGGCGCCTGCCTGATGGCGGAGCCGGAGCTGGTCGCCGAATGTGTCAGCGCGATGCACGCCGCCGTCAGCGTGCCGGTCACGGTGAAATG